>JAJYYS010000160.1 GCA_021800745.1 bacterium | reverse complement strand
ACGGAAAAAAGTTCGGAATATTTAGGGAATTTAATTCTGCGCTTTTTCGTTAATTTTACGTTTGAATGGGCGTCTGCCGCCGCTATGCCCGTCTTCATAGATTTGTGCTTTTGGACGCCGTCCCAGAATTTTATCGTCTTTACCGGTTTATGCGATAAAAAATGCAGTGCGTAGAAAGGATTTATACGGTACGACAGAATGACCGCAACTATATATAAAGGGTTCATTCCCCTCCACTGCGAATCCAGATTGATAATTTCAATGCCGTCGTATCCTTTAACTTTAAAATTTTTCCACGGAGTCCACCAGTTATACGGATGGCATATGACGGCGGCGCCGTTCTGCCTTTTAACATCCGATAAAATCTCTTTATATTTTCCTCTTTTTATCTCTTTTTCTATGCCGAGCGCAAGAAGATGTCCGAATTCCGTATTTATTTCTTCCGCGGCAAAATACAAAAGCCTCCCGTAATAACCTTCTAGTCCGTCAGATTTCGGTTTCAGCGTGTTATGGTCGGAGGAAACGAGAAAGTCCGCTTTAAGTTTTTTAGCTGTTTCTATGAGGTCTTTTATGCGTCCTGAACCGTCCGAATATACGGTATGAAAATGAATTATTCCGTTTATCTCAAAAAGTTTCGGCGCTGGGCGGTTTTCGTTTTTGCCGCTTAAAAAATCTATTTTTAATTTAAAAAATTTTATCCTCAAATAAATAAGCAGTATCAAAAGCGCCGCAAAAACTAAAAACAGTCTCGAAGATACTATAAAGACGGCAATATTCATAAATTTAGTTTCCTATTTGCGTTTCCGATTTGTGACGGGGACAGAATTATTTCCGTTAAATAATTTTTGAAATAAGTTTCAAATTCTTCTCTTTTTTGAAGGCAGAAGTTTAACCCGTTTTTTCCGGTTTCGCTCCTGAGTTTTTCATCTTTAATTAATTTTACCAAAATATCCTTAAAGTTGTTTTCGTCCATCTCGATTATCGCATTGAAGCGAACCATTTCGCTTATTATATCTTTAAAATTTACGGCATATGAACCGGTTACGACTGTTTTGCCGTATGAGGCCGGCTCCAAAACGTTATGTCCGCCTTTTTCGCTTTTGAATAAACTTTTGCCGACGTAAACTATGTCCGAAACTGGATATATCTCGTCGAGTATCCCGTATTTATCGACTATTAAGGATTTAACTCCTCCGCCGGAACCGCTCCCGCCGGATTCCAAAAAATCTTCCAACCCGCCTTTGTTTTCTTTCTTTTCTTTGTTTTCTCCGTTTGTTTTTTCGTCTTTTCCGCGGTAGTAAAGCGGATTCAAGCCTATTTTAGACGCCTCTTTAAAGAGCCTGCGCGAATTTTTTATATTTCTGGGAACAAAAATAAATTTTAAATTAAATTTTTGCCCCAGGCTTTCGTCCGAAATAATTTCTCTCAAAAGTTTTAAAATAAAGCCGGATTCTTTTTTATGAACGGAAACAAAAGATATTGCGACGCTGTTTTTGAAATATTTTTCTTCGCTTGCTATCATTCCGTTTGCAACGTTCTTTTCAAAGCAGGAGGCGTACTTTAATGACAGCGGGAGAATATTCAATTCGACCGTTTCGGCGCCGGAAACGCCGGAAACCGCCGCAGACAAAGAAAAACCGGCGGGGATTTCCCGTTCTCCGTATTTTATATCCATCTTTTTTAAATCCGGGGGAGTTATTCCCATAAAGAGCAATTTTGTTCCCAAAGCGGGGTCCAAGAGTTCCTTAATTAATTTTTTGGAAACCGGATGCTGGACGGAGATAAAGCAATCCGGTTTTACGGCGGATGCGTATTTTTTAAAAATAGTTCTCAATCCCGGAAAAGGATGAAAAAAATATAATATTCCGCCGTCTTTATTATTTTGCGCAAGAGACAGCGCCGAAAACGTTTTAAAACTAATAAAAAAAACGGGGGGCGGGGCATTTTTTACGGATAATACGGACTTTATAATATCCGTTATGCGGGCGGCAAGCCTGAATTCTCCAAGAGATTCGGCGTAAAGCCATATCCTTTTGGGTCTTGCGGAATCAGCCGCTCCGTGTGCCGCCTCCGGAGAATATTTTTGCGCCCTGACGAAAAAATCTTCGTTTAAATAAAAAAACTGCTTTAATTTTGCAAATATTTTCATTAAAGTTCGTCTATATTTATACCGGCTTCGTCAATATTTTTTGCATCTTCCGCCAGGAGAATCGGTATTTCGTCTTCGACCGGGTAATAAACCCTGCAATTTTTGCAGATAAGCATTTCTTTTACTTTAAACTCTTTATAAATGAGACTGCCGCGGCATTTCGGGCATACAAGAAATTCTTCCGCCATTTCTTTAACGTTCATAATTAATTTAACTCCAGTTTTATTTTTTTTGCGTTAATTTAATTACTGCCGTTTCGTCCCGGTAAATTTATAAGCAGTTCCGAATCCGGTATCTTCTAATACGACGCCCTTCTCGAGAAGAAACTTCCTTATTCCGTCCGCCGAACCGTAGTCTTTGTTTTTCCTGAATTCGTTTCGTTCGTCTATAAGTTTTTTTATCTCTTCCCCGCTTATCGAATCTTCGCCGCCGCCGTCCGCAATATCCGCAGAATTGGACTTGATAAACCTCTTGGGGTCTTCGTTTAAAAGCCCGAATATGCCTGTAAGCGATTCTTTGATAAACACCGCGGCAGAGTCTAAAAATTCCGCATCTTCCGAATTTATAAAACTTTGCGCCATGGAATCGTTAATTATTTTATTTGTTTTTCTTACGAGGTCGAATATGACCGATATAGCCTTAGCGGTGTTAAAATCGTCGTTGAGCGAATTAAAAAAATCGTTCGTATAATTTTCGATATTTTCCGCCTTTGCGGAAGCGCCGCCTTTTTTTAGGGTTATGCGGTTTTCTCCCATTAATTTTTTAAATTCTCCGTAAAGATTTACCGCCTGATAAAGCCTGAGCAGGCTTTGCTTCGCGCTTTCTACGCCTTCGAACGAAAAATCTATGAAAGACCTGTAATGAGTGAACATAAAAAAAAGGCGCAGGGCTTCCGGATGAAATTTATCGAGGACGTCCCTTATAGTAATAAAATTTTTTAGGGATTTCGACATCTTTTCGCTGTTTATGTTGACAAATCCGTTATGAATCCAGTAATTTACAAAATTTCTGCCGGTATAGCTTTCGGACTGGGCTATCTCGTTTTCGTGATGGGGAAATATAAGGT
>JAJYYS010000159.1 GCA_021800745.1 bacterium | reverse complement strand
CGCTTATAGCCAGTCTTGCGGTAGGAATACTTATAAGCATGTTTCAGGCGGTGACTCAGCTGCAGGACCAGACGCTTACTTTCGTTCCCAAGATTATCGCGGTAATAGTAGTTTTATTGATTTTCGGACCATGGATGCTCAGCGTTCTGGGAAATTTCGCTACGGTTCTTTTTACTCATTTTCCCCAGTATATAAGGGGAGGGAGCTGATATGCCGGTTATAATAATCCACCAATACCTGCTTATAGAATTTATGCTGATATTTTTTAGAATTATAGCAATGCTCGTAGTTCTGCCTTTTATCGGCAGTTCGGCGGTTCCGGGCTGGGCAAAAATCGGTCTTGCGTTTTTTATGTCTTTAATCATTTATCCTTTGATTATTAAAACCCAGATAATACCGCATATTCCTTTGCCTATGGTTATTCTGGCCGTTATTTCGCAGGTGTTAATAGGGGTTATTTTCGGCTTCTTAGTTCTCATTATTTTTACGGGCGTCGAAGTAGCGGGACAGCTTATCAGCGTTCAAGTAGGATTCGGTATGATAAGCCTGCTGAATCCACTGATTTCCAATCAACAGGTTTCCTTGATATCCAACCTTCAGAATTATTTAGCGCTGGTAATTTTAATAGAAACATCGGCTTTTTTCTTTATTATCGAAGGCATATACGACAGTTTCCAAACAATTCCTTTAACTTTTATTAATTTTTCGCCCTATATTTTCAAATATTTAGTAAATAAAGCGGGGGATATATTTTTAATAGGCGTTAATTTAAGCATCCCCATAATATTAGTAGCAATTTTATTAAATATAATTATCGCTTTAATGGGTAGGATAGCTCCGCAGTTTAATATTTTTGCAGTAGGATTCCCGCTTATTATAGTCGTGGGACTGCTTATGCTTTATGTTTCAGTGCCGTATTTTACAGACTATATAATGCTGTCCTTTTCCGGTTTGCAATTAGAATTTAACCGTTTGATAAATATAATATAATAATACCATGGCTGAAGATAGATTCGATAAAACCGAACCTGCAAGCCCTAAAAGAATTCAGGATGCCAGAGAAAACGGGCAGGTGATGAAATCGAGGGAGGTTACAAATGCCTTCGTATTCGTCGTCGTAATAATATACCTTTATTTTAATATTTCGCATATAGGCAGAATAGTATCCGGTCAGTTAGTTTATTTTTTATCTAATTTTTCCCGTTTAAATTTGAATTACACCGCCTGCATTAAAATCATAGACGAGCTGATTTATACAGTGCTTTACTCGGTCCTACCGTTCGTCCTTATAGTATTTGTTGCATCGCTGGTTTCAAATATATCACAGGTAGGTTTTCTTTTAACCTTTCAGCCTTTAATCCCTAATATTACGCGCATAGATCCCGTTTCGGGCGTTAAAAGATTTTTTTCCCTCCAGTCGGTCATCGAACTGGTAAAATCTATATTCAAATTTTTTGTTTTAACCGCCATAGCTTATTTTACATGCGCCCCTTATTTAAAAAAGATACTGGTTTTGCAGTACATGACTCCGTCGTTCGATATTTTTTTTACGGTTAAGCTTATTTATAAACTTTTTTTTAATATTATTATGGCTATGGTAGTCCTTGCGATTGCCGATTTTTTCATACAGAGATATCAATACAGCAAAGGACTCATGATGACCAAGCAGGAAGTCAAAGACGAAGCCAAACAGTTTGAAGGAGACCAGCAGATAAAAGGAAAAATAAGAAAAATGCAGAGGGAAATTGCCAGAAGAAGAATTTTAAAAGAGGTCAAGAACGCACACGTGGTTATTACAAACCCTACACACTTTGCAGTAGCCATTAAATACGACAATAAAAAATACAACGCTCCGGTAGTGCTTGCCAAAGGCGCCGACAATCTGGCTCTTCTTATAAAGAAAATAGCAAAAGAAAACGATATTCCGACCGTAGAAAATAAATACGTCGCTAGGACTCTTTACGAAACGTGCGAACCGGGGCAGGCTATCCCCGCGTCTCTTTATAAAGCCGTTGCGGAAATACTTGCCCATCTGTATACGACTAACGAAAAGTTTAAACAAATATGGAGTTTTATTAAATAATGGCGGAAAAAGCGGAAGCGGGCGTTCTTTCCCGCAACATATTCTTTAGAAACTCGGATGTACTGCTGGCGCTCCTTTTCATGATGGTTATCGGCCTTATGGTTATACCGATAACTACATGGATGCTCGATATATTTCTGACTTTTTCGATAGCTTTCGGCATTATAATTTTATTAATTTCAATTTACGTATTAAGGCCGCTGGAATTTTCGATATTTCCTACTATACTTTTAGTGGCGACGCTGTTCAGGCTGTCCTTAGAAATAGCCGCAACGAGGCTTATACTGCTGTACGGATATAAAGGCGCGGATGCCGCCGGAATTGTCATACAGTCTTTCGGGCAGTTCGTCGTCGGAGGCAATTTTGCGGTAGGAATAGTTATTTTCATAATTTTTATCGTCATAAATTTTTTGGTCATAACCAAGGGCGCTACGAGAGTGGCGGAAGTATCGGCAAGGTTTACTTTAGACGCATTGCCCGGAAAACAGATGTCGATAGACGCGGAACTTAATTCCGGTTTTATAACCGATGCCGAGGCAAGAAAGAAAAGATTGGACCTGACTAAAGAAATAGATTTTTACGGGTCTATGGACGGCGCGAGCAAATTCGTAAGAGGCGATGTCGTAGCCACTATAATAATTATTATAGTGAATATTATAGGCGGCCTTTTAATAGGAATATTTCAGCATCATTTGTCAATACTTCAAGCCGCTTCCGATTATACTCTTCTTACCGTAGGAAGCGGGCTTGTAGCGCAAATTCCAGCCCTTGTAGTTTCTACGGCGGCAGGTATTATAATGACCAGGGCGAGCAGGGAAAGCGACCTTTCCAAGGATTTTTCTTCCCAGTTTATATCGAATCCTAGAGTGCTTTATACCGCTTCGGGCATACTATTCTTTTTCGGCATTATTCCGGGACTTCCGCACTGGCCGTTTATTCTGTTTTCTGTAACGGCGAGCATTATAGCTTATCTTATCTCTAGAGAGGCAGGTAAGAAAAAAGCCGAGTCGGTAAAAACCGCTGCGGCGGAAAAAAAGGAAATACCCGAATCGCAGATTATCGAAAACGCTATGCAGATAGATATTCTCGAGCTTGAAGTAGGTTATAACCTTATATCTTTCGTAGATGCCTCCAGAAGCGGAGAACTTTTGGAAAGAATAAAAGGCATAAGAA
>JAJYYS010000026.1 GCA_021800745.1 bacterium | reverse complement strand
CCTTTTTAAAAAACACCTGATATTAAATTGTAAAGATTTTTATTATAAGGATAAATATGATAAAGACCGTCTTGCTTGATATAGGCAATGTCTTGCTTAGCAACGGCTGGGACACGGTATCCAGAAAACTCGCCGCTCAAACATTTAATTTAGACTATGAAGAGTTTGCGGAGAGACACGGCTATCTTTCGGCCTTATACGAAGAAGGAAAAATCACTTTAAACGACTATTTGGATAAAGTAATTTTTTACGAGGAACGGAATTTTTCAAAAACGGATTTCAAAAATTTCATTTTCAGCCAATCTAAATCTATTCCGGAAATGATAGAATTATTTAAAAATTTAAAATTAAAATATAAATTTAAACTTGTTGCGTTGAACAATGAAGGCTTAGAGTTGTCCAATTATAGGATAACTACGTTTAAGATAGATGAATTGATAGATTTTTTTGTAACGTCATGTTTTGTTAACATGAGAAAGCCGGATGAAAACATTTATAAACTGGCGGTCAACATGTCGTTTTCAAAACCGGAACAGTGTATTTTTATCGACGACAGATATTTTAACGTTGAAACCGCCGCCAATCTCGGAATTAATGCGTTCCAGCACAAAGATTATAAAACCACCAAAGAAAAATTAGCCCGGTACGGTCTTGAGATAGAATAGAGGGAATACGGAGAAATCGTAAAAATGTGGAAAGAAACCGGTGCAAAATAATAAAATTATCTAATTATGTTATGCCTAAAGCATATCGCTTATATCAGACGTCTTTGTGGGATATGTATAAATAGCGTCTTTTAAAGCCGGTGCCGTAAGATTATTTCTTATGGAAAGCGCAAAAATATTAATAACTTCTTCGGCGTTCATCCCAAAAAGATGCGCGCCTATTATGCGCTCGGTACCTTCCTCTATTAAAATCTTAAATCCGGAGTGTTTTTCTCCTATCCGTCTCGAAGAATACCATCCCGAGGTCTCTTCCGTATTTACCCTGAATTTATAACCCGCCGATAAAGCCTGTTCCTCCGTCAAACCCGCAAAAGCCATAGGGGGAAGCGTAAATACGACATTGGGCATACCGGCGTAATCCGGCTTTTTTTTATTGCCGTTAATTATATTATACGATGCTATGCCGCCCTCTAAATAAGCAACCGGGGTCAGGGGGTAACCTTTCGTCGCGGCGCAGTCGCCTCCCGCATATATAAAAGGGTTTGAAACGCTTTGTAGATATTCGTTAACGGCAATTCCCTTTTTGTCGTAATTTACTCCCGCAATATCAAGCCCCATATCCTCTATGTCCGGCTCTCTTCCTGCGCCGTGCACCACGAGGTCTGCTTTGATCCGCAGGTCTCCGGCTTCTCCCGAGGTATGCACGACGTAACTTCCGTCCATTTTTTCTACTGATAAAGGATTTGTATTGAGCAATATTTTGATGCCGGCGTCGTCCATAGAAGACAAAACCCATTTTACGATGTCCCGGTCAAACCGCTTAAGGGCTTTTGCGCTTCTTTGAATGATAGTTACGTCGGAACCCGCTCTTTTTGCAATATTGGCAAACTCGAAAGATATATATCCGCCGCCTAAAAATACAACTTTTTGCGGCAATTCATCTATTTCAAGAAAATCATCGCTAATTCTAACATATTCCTCGCCGGGGATTCCAAGCTTCATGGGTTTAGAACCCGCCCCAAGCATAAAATACTTAGCTTTGAGACTGACGACGCCTATTTCTATCGTGTCTTTAGAAATAAAACGGGTCCTGCCGTGGTATGTGTCTATTCCCGCTTCTTTAAAACCTTTATCGCGGTTTTCGGGCACGGGGTCGGTAAATGTCTTTTTAAATTTCATCATTGCGTTCCAATTTATTCTCAGGTTATCCGCGGATATTCCCTTACCCCTAAGCCTGTCGTAGTAATCTACGAGTTCCGAGAAGCTAATTAAAACTTTTTTAGGATCGCATCCTCTGACGGCGCATGTCCCTCCAAACGGGTGAGAGTCTATTATAGCGACTTTCATACCTGCGCCGGCGCATCTGTATGCGGCGGGCATACCGCTGGCTCCGGTTCCTATTACTATGACGTCGTATTCTTTCATAGCATTCCTTTTATTTTTAAAGCTTAATATTATAATTATACCGCTTATTTATGTTGTTAAAATTTTAATATTAAGCTTATTAACGCTTATAAGGTTAAAAACGCTTAAAATCCGAAAGATGCCTGGGCATAAACGAATCTAGGCATGCCGGGCATAACCTCCTGAACGGGATTAACGCCTGAAACGCCGTAAGCGTAGTTCGACCACCAATTATACCGCCTATTTAGAATATTAGTCATCGAAAGCGACAATTTAACGGTCTTAAGATTAATCCTGTCAAATAACGATATTTTGCTTAAATTAAAATTACGGGAGGCATACCCGTTTAAAATGAAATAGCCGCCAATTTCATAATTTTGATTTATATCGTAATATACCCCGTTAGCCTGAGCGCTTACAGGAACATACTGGGTGCCGGTATATGCTCCCCATATTTTAAGATAAGCGCCAAAAATTTCGGTAAAACCCCCGAAATCGGCTAAATTTTTAGGAATATAAGACACATGCTGTCCTGCGGAAACTGATCCGTAATTTCCGGTAAAATTTGACGTGAATTGGGCGGTCCTATATGTATAGCCGGCAAACATCCCGCAGGTTTTATTAACATTATATTTAGCCGACAGTTTAAAGCCTTCCTGCCTTGCGGCTCCGGAATTAAAAGATACGGAAACGCCTATGATTGGATTATAAACGGAATTAAATTTATTTCTATAATCTTCCCTGTAAATATCCGTCTTTAACAAAAGGCCTTTATGCAAATATTTTGCGCCGAGTTCATAATCTGTTATATATTGTGGCTTTTCAGCCATTAACGGGTCGTAGTTTTCAGTAACTTCCGTGGTTTCGGAATTAGCCGAAATGTAATCAGACCCTATTCGCGGAACTCCAACCGTTTTGCCCCATACCGCGTAAATATCGACAACCTTAACAGGGGAATAGACGGCTAAAATAGACGGCTGCCAATAGTTATAAAAATTGGAAAGGGTTCCGCCTACCTCGTAATAATAACCCGGGTTATAGTTTGCGACTTTTTTAATTGTTTGATATTTAACGGCAGGTTCTATGACTAATTTTTTAGGAATTATCTTAATTTTATCCTGAGCATATAACGAATAGTTTGACATTGTGTCATATTCGTCCCAAGCATCGTTATACTTATCCCCTTCCGGCATATTGTAACTTCCGTACCAAAACTCGGCAGATCTGGTTGAATATGACAAGAAATCTCCGCCGAGTTTAAGTTCGTTTAAAGGCAATTTCAAAATAAACATAGGGGCGTCGCCGATCTCGGCGACATTATCTATAAAATTATGGTAGGTCGTCCCCGATAAGGAACTGCCGAACTCTGCCGCAGGATTATATGAATTCTGCGGGGTCGGCGCCGCCCAATTCACCGGAGAATTAGGCGGATAACCCCCGTTAAGCAAGGAAAGCGGGTTCGACTGAAAATCCGGGTTAGCGTAACTGGCTCTATAGTATCTTTTATAACTATATAAAACTTTATTTTCAAAAGTAATATTTTTATTTATATAATTCTTCCATCTGAAGGCGGCATGCCATCTGTATTCGTTATTGTAAACATATGCCATATCCATCGGAAAATTAAACTGATACCCGTATATATTTTCAAGAGATTTTGAAAATAACTGGGGAAGATAACCCGACCCGTCATTTCTTCCATATATAAATGCAATATTGGATTTATTGCCGTTATAATATTTTCTTAAAGCGGCGTAATAATTTCGATTATTTTCGGCAGTATTTTGAATCCATCCGTTAGAATTATTTTCTATTGCTTTTATATATAACATAATACCGCTTTGCAATATGCCGGTATTCAAATCGAATCCGTATTTTTGTGTGCCGAAATCCCCGTATCCTCCAAATAGACCTGCGTAAAATTTCTCTGTTGGCATAACGGATGAAAGTTTAATGCCCTTTTTTATTTTAGCTTTAAATTTTATTTTTTTTAGGCTTTTCGCTCCGTAAACATAAGTGGCGTTAAATGAAAATAGGAACAGGAGCAATACGCATAATTGAATGTAAATTATAGATCTTTTTTTCATATTATTTTTTATAGAATTAATTAATAAGGATTATAAACTCAATCCGGCAGTGCTGTCAATCGGCTAAATAGCCGAAAAAAATGCCGTTATTATTTAATACGTTTGTAATTTCCGAATGAAAGATACTAAACAAAAATTTTATTTGCAAGCAAATGCCGTATATTATAGAATATTATATAGAGGATATTTATATTATGGATTCATTTTTTACTCCTAACGTTTCATTCGCCGTCGCATTTCTCGCGGGGTTATTTTCTTTCATAAGCCCCTGCGTGTTTCCTTTAATACCGTCTTATTTATCTTATATATCCGGCTTGTCTATGGATGAGCTTATGCAGGACAGCCCTAAGGCTAAATTTGCCGCCGTTAAACATTCTTTAATGTTTATTCTGGGATTTACGATAATATTTGTTTTGCTCGGCGTATTTTCTACTGCAGTCGGGGACTTACTTCACTCGATATGGCTTATGAGAATAGCCGGAATCTTTATTATAATTATGGGGTTATTTATACTTGGAGCCTTTAATAAACTAAAATTTTTGTCGTTTATGAACAGGGACGCCGCAGTCAATATTAAAAATAAACCTCTCGGTTTAATCGGTTCGGCTCTCGTAGGAGTCGTATTCGCCGCCGCATGGACGCCATGCATAGGACCCATACTCGCTTCCATTCTTTTTATCGCATCGACTATGCGCAATGCAAGCTCCGGGGCGGAACTGCTTTTTGTTTACGCTATGGGGCTTGCGGTTCCTTTTTTTATAAGCTCTTTATCTTTAAATTTATTTCTGTCGGCTTTTAAAAGGATAAAACCGTTTATAAAAACTATTTCAATAATTAGCGGGGTTATTTTAATTGCCGTAGGGATACTAATATTTTTTAACTATCTTTCAGTAATATCTTTATATTTCGGAAATACTTTCCATTATAATATACCGTATAACGGATAAGCGCCTAAAAATAACGGCGGGCATAAAATACAATTTATGCCCGCCGCGCCTTATATTAAAATAAACTTTTAACGATTAAACATCGTAATACAGTGCAAATTCATAAGGAACCGGCCTCATACGGACGGGATTGACGTCGTTTTCCATTTTGCGTTCAATCCATGTCTGTATCAAGTCTTCGGTAAATACTCCGCCTTCAAGTAAAAATTTATGGTCTTTTTCGAGTTCCTTAAGGGCTTCTTCAAGCGAACCCGGGGCAACCGGAATATTCTTAAGTTCTTTTTTGGACAAAGTAAACAGGTCTTTATCCACGGGATTGCCCGGCTTTATTTTATTTTTAATGCCGTCTAATCCTGCCATAAGGAGTGCCGCAAAAGCGATATATCCGTTCGCGGTCGGGTCCGGCGTTCTGTATTCGATTCTTTTTGCCTTCGGAGAAGTGGAATACATAGGAATTCTTACCGCGGCGCTTCTGTTTCTCGATGAATAAACAAAATTTACCGGCGCTTCAAAACCGGGAACTAATCTTTTGTAAGAATTTGTCGTTGAATTGGTAAACGCGCATAACGCTTTTGCGTGTTTTAATATTCCGCCTATATAATAAAGCCCCATTTCGGATAAGCCCGCATAGCCTTTCCCTGCAAAAAGCGGCTGTCCGTTTTTCCATAAGGATTGATGGACATGCATACCGGAACCGTTGTCGCCGAAAAGCGGCTTAGGCATAAAAGTAGCAGTCTTGTCGTATCTTCTTGCAACGTTTTTAATTATATATTTAAACCACATAAAATTATCGCCCATAGCGGTTAAAGAATCAAATCTCATATCTATTTCCGCCTGCCCTCCGGTGGCGACCTCATGATGGGCGGCTTCGACTCTTATTCCTACATTCTGAAGTTCCAGAGCCATTTCATTTCTTATATCTGTTTGGGTATCTATAGGGGAAGCCGGAAAATAACCTTCTTTATTCCTCGGTTTATGTCCCAGATTGGGCATCTCGTCTCTTCCCGTATTCCATGTACCTTCTTCCGAATCGATATAATAATATCCGCTGTTTGAAGTCTGGTCGTATCTTATGTCGTCAAAAATAAAAAACTCGGCTTCGGGACCAAAATAAGCCGTATCGGCAATACCGGTAGATTTTAAATATTTCTCGGCTTTCTGCGCTATATAGCGAGGATCCCTGTCGTAAAATTTTCCCGTAACTGGGTCTTTAATATTGCATATTAAGGATAATGTTTTTGCCTCTATAAAATTATCTATAACGGCGGTAGAAGCATCCGGTATCATAAGCATATCGGAAGCGTCTATAGCCTGCCATCCCCTTATGCTTGAACCGTCAAACCCAAAACCTTCTTTAAAAGTGTCCTTTGATATTTCGCTCGCCGGCACCGTAAAATGCTGCCATGTCCCCAAAAGGTCGCAAAACTTAACGTCGATAAATTGAACCTCCTGTTCCTTGATAAACTGCATTACTTCATTTTCCGTCATTTCTCCTCCAAAAAATTTAAAAATTAAGATTTATTAAATTTAGATTGCTTCCATCTTTGCCTGCATAAAACCGTTGATTTTATAAGCGCAGTCGAAGATATGCCTGCGATGACAAAGTGCTATTTAAAGAGCTTCGTCGCCTCTTTCGCCGGTTCTTATTCTAATAGCGTCTTCTACGGGCAGGACGAATATTTTTCCGTCTCCGATTCTTCCGGTTTTTGCGCTTGCCGTTATAGCTTCTATTACCGAAGCAAGCCTGTCGTCCGAAACGATAACTTCGATTTTGACTTTAGGTATAAAATCCACGACATATTCCGCCCCTCTGTATAATTCCGTATGCCCCTTCTGCCTGCCGTATCCTTTGACCTCCGTGACGGTCAAACCCTGAATGCCTATCTTGCTTAGCGACTCTTTTACGTCGTCAAGTTTAAACGGTTTAAATATAGCCTCGACTTTTTTCATTATTCCTCCCGTGCAAATTTAAAAGCAATAAATATGCCAATAATTATTTAATATATAGCCGCATAAAATTATAAATAATTTATATCTTTTGCATAAAAAATATGCAATAAAAAATTTTGATGCCTGAAAATTAGGCAAATATTTAATCCCTAAAATTCGTATAAACAAGTTCTATATCCAAAGGAAAAGCTTTCAAGCGGGAAATTATATCCTGAAGTTCGTCCCTTGATTTAGAGTTAACCCTTAAATGGTCTTTAAGATTCTCCACCCCTGCCTTAGGCGCTATTTTTTTTATTTCCTGAATTATTTTTTTCGATGACTCTTTGTCCACTCCTTCTTTGATTTCTACTTCCTGGCGCATCATTCCTTTCGATGCTTCTTCCTTCTTTTTAAAATCCAGAAATTTTATCGAAACCCCCCGCTTTATAAGTTTTCCCTTAAGTATATCTATTAAAGCGGTAAGTTTATAATCGTCGTCGCCGAGCAGAGTAAGAATATTATCCTGTCTTTTTATTTCGCTTTTGGTTCCTTTAAAATCATACCTGCCTATTATTTCCTTGACGGTTTGATTGATGGCGTTATCGACCTCCTGAAGGTCGGCTTTGGATACTATATCGAAAGAGGGCATTTTAATCTCCGGTTTAAAATTAATATTGGTTTTCTTTTATTATTTTATAATACGAAGGAAAATGAATATTAAAAATCCTGCCGTTAATACGCCCGTTAAATTTAACGTTTTTATATATAAAATTTATTATCTGCCCTTGATGAGTAATAATCTTAAGCGATTTAATTTTAAGGCTTTTTTCGTCAAAACCTGCGTATATTTTTTTTGCCCTCTGCATTGCTATCGGTTTCAATTCAAGAACTATTTCTCCCGAAACTAAATTTTTAGAAATATTTTTAACAATAAAATATTTGGTCAAACTGCCGATAACCTTTATAATATTCGGCGGAAACCCGCCCCTTTCCCTACCTACGTTTACGACTGTAACTTTTTTGATTTTATTATTTATTATATAAAGTCTGCCGTTTTTCAGAACCTGCCGCTTATGAAAAGGATATTCGTAAATCCATGCCATGCCCTTATTTCGTTCGTAATAAAAATGACCTTTAAAAGCCATATTTTGCGAATATCCGGGGATAATTTCTTTTTGATAAAAATAAGCGCCGATAGAATAAACGTTTTTATATTTTGCCTCAATTTTATTAACCGTATTATTGGATATGCCGTAAGATTTCGGCGTAAAGTATATAGAAAGAAACAAAGATGCAATTAAAAATGATATAAATAATTTTGAAAATCTTATTTTCATTTCCCCTGTCTCCTTTTTTTTATTAAAATTCCCTCGTTTTGCATTTTTTCTATTATTCTTGCCGCTCTGTTAAAACCTATCCTGAATCTTCTCTGCACGTATGATATCGAAATATTTTCGCCGTCGTCTTCCGACCGAACCAGATTCAGCACCTCGTTATATATTTCGTCGTCGGGATCGTCCGTAATTATTCTATCAAAATTACCCGTATTGTCAAACTCATTTATTAATAATTCGTTTTTCTGGGACGGAAAATTCTTTCCGATTATAAAATCCAGCGCCTTTTTAATTTCTTCTTCCGAAATATAGGAACCGTGAATTCTTGCAAGCCTCCCTTGTCCCGGAGGCATAAAAAGCATATCTCCGTTCCCCAGCAGTTCCTCGGCGCCGTTTGAATCCAGTATGGTTCTGGAATCGACCTTGGACGAAACTAAAAAAGATATGCGCGACGGCATATTTGCTTTAATAACGCCGGTTACAACGTTAACCGACGGCCTTTGAGTAGCGATTATAAGGTGAATGCCGCAGGCGCGCGCCATCTGTGAAAGCCTTATTATAGAAGTTTCGACGTCTTTCGGACTCGTAAGCATCAGATCGCTTAATTCGTCTATTATAATGACTAAATAAGGCATAGGCTTTAAGCCTTGCTTTTTAAACCTTTCGTTAAACTGTTCTATATTCTTAACCCCTTCGGCCTGCATCTTTCTATATCTCCCTTCCATTTCCGAAACAGCCCATTTAAGCGCTATACCTGCTTTTTTTGCATCGTAAACGACGTCGCTTATCAGATGCGGCAGGTTTTCAAAGGGGGTCAGTTCCAATCTTTTAGGGTCTATCATTAAAAAATTCAGCTCTTCGTAGCTTGCCTTAAAAAGAAGGCTCATTACTAATGTATTTATAAAAACGCTTTTTCCGGCGCCGGTAGCACCCGCGATTAATAAATGAGGCGCCTTTGCAATATCGAACAGCACGCTGCCTCCGGTAGTATTCTTTCCGAGAATTATCGTAAGCAAAGATTTTGAATCTACAAAATCTTTCGAATTTAAAATTTCCGAAAAGAAAACTGTTTCCCTTTTATTATTTGGAACTTCGATGCCTACGGCGGACTTGCCTTCTATGACTCCGGTTATCCTTACCGGCTTTGATTTTAGCGCCATCGTTAAGTCTTCCGAAAGCGACAGTATCCTTCCCACTTTGACCCCGCTTGCCGGTTCAAACTCATACATGGTTATAATAGGACCGGGATTTATTCCGGTTACTTTTCCTTTAACCCCAAAATCCGTAAGTTTTTTTTCTATTAACGTCGCATTTCCTAAAAGGGATAACTTGTCCGGTTTTTGAATATCTTTTGCCGCTGTTTCGCTGTTTATTAATGAAACCGGGGGTATTTTTGCATCCCTATCGTCGATAAAATCGAATGTGCCGTCCTTTTCCGTTATAGGTTCGCCGCTTACAACTTCGGCTTCCTCTTTTTTTTCTAAATCGTCTATAAGCTCTTCCCTCGTCCCCCCAAATAGCTCTTTATTTAAAACAAAACTTTTTTTCCTTTTTTTAAGCCCCTTTCTTTTCTCAAATCTTAATTTTAACGAAGAAAAAAAACTTGCCGCCTTAATAAACGGCAAGCGAAGATTTAACCATTTAATTTTTTTTATGTCTATTTTGGACAGATTATAAATATAATTAAAATATCCGGCGGCGCGTTCATGATTGATTTTCTTAAAAAAAATATAAAACGAGGAAAGAAAAAGCAAAAGGGTTATTATTATAGTTCCGGCTTCGCCGAAAAATTTAAAAAGACCGCCGTAAACCCCTCTACCGATTAATCCTCCGCCTGATATAATAAAGCCGTGATATAAAATTTTAGGAAACAGGCGGTATAAAAAAATCGATAAGGCAAAGAGGGCTATTAAGATTCCTGCATAAAATCTTTTAATTAAGGGCTTGTTCAATATTAAAACAACCCCGGCCAATAATATAAAAAGGATTATCGGGAAAGATACCAGCCCGAATATTGTCAATAAATAGTTTGATAAAATACCGCCGAAGAACCCGCCCAGGTTTGTTTTATGAACCGTTGAAATCGAATATGAATTAAAGGTTTGCTGAAGTATATCGTATGAATAAAGGGACAACAGGGAATATACGGAAAAAAATATAATTAATACTCCCCATATTGTCCTTTTATGGCTTGACATAATTTAAATGAACTCTTCCGTTGCGAAATAAGGCTTTAAGGCATCGGGAATTTTTATATAACCGTCTTCGGTCTGGTAATTTTCTATTATCGCAATCATTACTCTCGGAAGGGCAAGCCCTGAACCGTTTAACGTTGAAACGAACTCGGCTTTTGATTTTTTATCCCTTTTAAATTTTATGTTTGCTCTTCTTGCCTGAAAAGAACCGAAATTGGAGCATGAACTCACTTCAAGCCATTCGTTTATTCCGGGGGCGTAAACTTCGATGTCGAATTTTTCGCTTGCGGTGAAACTTAAATCGCCGGTGCATATCCTGACGAGCCTGTGGGGAATATCGAGCCTGTTTAATATATCCTGAGCGTCTGCGATAAGGCTTGATAATTCTTCTTTTGCGGTTTCGGGAGTAGTAATTTTTACGAGTTCTACCTTGTCGAATTGATGTCCTCTTTTTATCCCTTTCGTGTCTTTGCCGGCGGACAGCCGTTCTTTTCTGAAACAGGCGGTATAGGCGGCATGTTTTATAGGAAGTTTGTCTATGTCAAACACTTCATTTCTGTACATATTGGTAACCGGGACCTCAGCGGTTGGAACAAACCAGAGCCCTGAATCGTCGTCTTTATATAAATTATCGGAAAATTTTGGGAGCTGTCCCGTTCCCGTCAAACATTCTTCATTTACCATGAAAGGCGGATATATCTCTTCGTAATCATGATAAGTTATATGAACATCCAGCATAAAATTAATAAGCGCCCTCTGAAGTTTTGCAAGCCCCTTTTTTAAAATATAAAAGCGGGTGCCGGAAATTTTAACTCCTCTTTCAAAATCTATTAAATCTCTTTTTTGCCCGATTTCGTAATGGGTTTTGAGTTCGAAATTAAACTTTTTCCTTTCGTTGAAATATGAAACCGCCGTATTTCCGGTTTCGTCTTTGCCGACCGGTACATCGGGGTCGGGCAGATTTGGAACGTTAAGCATTAAGGAATTAAGTCTTTCTTCTATGGCGTTTAATTCGTCTTCCTGAACTTTAATCAGTTCGTTTACCTTGTTTACCTCGTTTTTTTTTGCCGAAATTACTTCTCCGTCCTTTTCCGAAGCTATTTCCTTAGAAAGAGTCTTCCTTGTGTTCCTTAAACATTCGGAATCATATAAAAGCTTCCTTTTAGACTCGTCGAGTTCAAAAATTTCATCTATGGGAACGGAAACGAAAAGCTTTTCCATCTCCTTTTTGACGTATTCTCTCTGGTCCCTGATAAGTTTAATGTCTATCATTTTTTAATAATAATTTAATTATTTTATATTTTTGTATTATATTAATATTTTTAAAACTAAATATCAATCAGGAATTAAGCAGAATGTTTAAATTGTCGCCGCTGACTTCGACGAATCCCCCGCCTGCCGCTTCTATTTCGTTTTCTTTTTCGCCGATTTTATATTTTATTTTCCCCGAGGCCAGATTAGCGATAAAATTTACATGCTTCGGCATAACGCCTTCTATCCCTGCCTCGGTCGGAATTTCGCAAAAATCCGCCTCTCCTTCAAAAATCAATATCTTTTTATTTACTATTTTTAATTTAAGCGGCATTTATTTATTCAACCCTTTTGCTTTCTCCACTGCTTCATCTATAGTTCCGACCATATAAAAAGCCTGCTCCGGCAAATCGTCGTGCCTGCCTTCCAGAATTTCTTTAAAGCCCCTTATGGTCTCTTTTAACGGCACGTACCTTCCCGGAAAACCCGTAAAAACTTCAGCGACAAAAAACGGCTGAGATAAAAACCTCTGCATCCTTCTTGCCCTGTTTACTATCAGCTTATCGTCTTCGGACAGTTCGTCCATTCCAAGAATTGCAATTATATCCTGCAGCTCTTTATACTTTTGAAGAACCGCTTGAACTTTTCTTGCAACGCCGTAATGTTCTTCTCCTATGATATTGGCATCAAGCGCTCTCGACGTCGAATCGAGAGGATCTACGGCTGGATAAATCCCCAGATCTACAATCTGTCTTGAAAGCACGGTCGTAGCATCTAAATGGGCGAACGTAGTTGCCGGAGCGGGGTCGGTCAAATCGTCCGCGGGAACATAAACCGCCTGAACCGAAGTGATAGAACCTTTCTTTGTGCTGGTTATTCTTTCCTGAAGTTCGCCCATATCCGTTGCAAGCGTAGGCTGATAGCCGACTGCGGAAGGTATCCTTCCAAGAAGAGCGCTGACTTCCGAATTTGCCTGCGCAAACCTGAAAATATTATCGATAAAAACTAATACGTCCTGCCTTTCTTCATCCCTGAAATACTCCGCCATAGTAAGAGCGGAAAGAGCTACCCTCGCCCTTGCTCCGGGCGGCTCGTTCATCTGTCCGTAAACTAATACCGCTTTATCTAAGACCTTTGATTCCTTCATCTCCGTCCACAGGTCGGTCCCTTCTCTCGTTCTTTCTCCCACGCCGGCAAATACCGAAAAACCTCCGTGTTCTATCGCTATATTATGAATCAGTTCCATAACTAAAACCGTTTTTCCGACGCCTGCGCCGCCGAACAATCCTGCCTTGCCTCCTTTTAAGTAAGGTTCCAACAGGTCTAAAACTTTGATACCCGTCTCTAATATCTCGACATTAGTGGACTGCTCTTCAAAAGTCGGGGCAGGTCTGTGAATGGGAAGCCTTGATTTAAACTGCACGGACGGCAGTTCATCGACAGGCTCTCCTACAACGTTAAATATTCTGCCGAGCACTTCTCTTCCTACCGG
Organism: bacterium; assembly: GCA_021800745.1. The sequence continues at coordinate 1,315 of JAJYYS010000026.1, read as the reverse complement.
AACGGTTATTTTATTGCCTGTATCTATCACCTTGATGCCTCTATATAATCCGTCGGTAGAATCCAGCGCAATACACCTGACGATATCTTCGCCGAGATGCTGGGCAACTTCAAGAACTAAATTATTTTCTTTATCGTTTATAGCTGGATTCGTCAGCGTCAATGCATTGAAAATTGACGGCAGTTTCTTGTTTTCAAATTTAACGTCGATGACCGGGCCTATAACTTGGGCAACAAAACCTTCATTCATTAATTAATACCCTCCAAAAAATTTATTTTATCGCATTCACGCCGTTTATAATATCTAAAATTTCGAGCGTAACGGCCGCCTGCCTTGCTTTATTATAAGACACGGTCAATTTATTTATAAGCTTCCCCGCATTTCTTGTCGCATTATCCATTGCGTTCATTCTTGAAGCCTGTTCGCCGGCGAAAGACTCCAAAATTCTGAAATATATTTTAGTTTGTATATAATCTTTAAAAATCTTGTCAATTATTTCCTCTTCATAACCTACCGGTTCTATTAAATATCCCCCGCTGTTTTTATTTTCGTCGGCGGCTTGGGTTTCAAACGGTAAAATCTTTTCGGCATGGGCTTTTTGATGAAGCGTTGAAATATACTTATTGGACATTATGTAAATGTTTTCGATTTCGCCTGCCTTAAAATCGTCTAATATGCCGTCCGATAATAGGACGGAAAGATTAATAATCGATTCGTCTTCGGAAAAAGCCCTTTTGAATATAATCTCGTAATTATTCTTTTTAAAAAAATCGAAGCCCTTTTTGCCGAGAATATACAACTTTACTTGACTTGAATTTATTCCCGTAATCTTTAATTCCTCAAAAAAGAGTTTAAACAAATTCATATTGAAAGAACCGCAAAGTCCTCTGTCCGTCGAAATTATTATTATGCCGGTGTTGCCGTTAGATGTTTTTTTATAAAAAGGATGCGAATATAATACCGTATTCTTGGAAATATTTTTAATAACGTCGTCATAAGCGGAAGCATATGCCCTGAATTCGTTCATAGCGGACTGGTTCCGTTTTAATTTGGACCCCGCCACCATTTTCATAGCTTTCGTTATTTGTCTGGTATTTTTAATACTCGAAATCTTTCTTTTTATAGATTTTAAATTCGGCATAATATATTTATATCGTTATCAATCTTCTATAAAAATCTTCTTAAATTTATCTAATACGGCAATAAGATTTGATTTAACGGCATCGTCAATTACCTTTTTTTCCCTGATGCCGGCATATATCTCGGGATTATTATTTTCGATATACGGCAAAAGTTCTTTTTCGTATTTTTTTAT
>JAJYYS010000025.1 GCA_021800745.1 bacterium | reverse complement strand
TTTTTGAATACTCCGAATATATGACGGCGTAATCCTTTTCCCAAGCCCTCACCGTTTCAAAAGACTGCTCGGCATTAATGAAAGAATTTTTATTCTTTTCGATAAAGTATTTTGCCTTTGAAGGAGTGATGATTTTTTCGTTAAGATTAAGCGATTTGATAATTTTAGAGATTATTTTCCCTGAATCGTCTTCGTCGAAGACCACAAAGGAGCTTTCATAGCCTGCTAAATCGTAATGCCTGCGAAGAAGCTTAAGGCAGAATGAGTGAAAAGTAGAAAACTCCGGCAGTCCCGAACCGCCGCCGTAACCTGAGGCGTATTCAATCCGTCCGCCGCCGTTTTCATATTCCAGCGCTTTTTTAATTCTTTCTTTCATTTCGCGAGCCGCTTTGTTCGTAAACGTTACGCCCAGAATATTATAAGGTTTAGCTTTGCCGGTTTTTATAAGATGCACCGCCCGCAAAGTTATAACCCTGGTCTTGCCGGAACCCGCACCCGCCAGTATTAAAAGAGGTCCGTCGTCATGAAGAACGGCTTTAAGCTGTTCTTCGTTCAAACCTTTAAGATAGGCGGCTGTCTGGAAGGTTGTTGTATTATTATTAAAAGGCATATTTTACCGATAAGTCTGTTTAGTTTACTTGGTATCTATATTATTTTACTCTACGGTTACGCTTTTTGCAAGATTGCGGGGCTGGTCTATATCGGTGCCTTTTAGAGCGGCGATATGATAAGCCAGAAGCTGAAGCGGAATAGTGTAGAGAATGGGGCTCAGAACTTCGGACGTTTCCGGTATTTTTATCAAATCGGACAGCCCGTCTATCTCAGGCTCGTAATCGGCAACCGCAATAATTTTACCGCCCCTCGCTTTTATTTCTTCGATGTTGGATATTGTTTTAGGGGCTAGCGTATTGTTAGACAAAAGAAACAAAACCGGCATATTCTCGTCCACTAGAGCGATAGGGCCGTGCTTCATTTCTCCGGCGGGATAACCTTCGGCGTGAATATACGAAATTTCTTTTAATTTCAAAGCCCCTTCAAGCGCTATAGGATACAATATCCCTCTTCCCAGATATAAAAAATTGGAATTCTTATAATATTTTTTTGCCGCCTCTTTAATCGCTTCGTCCATAAAAAGAATCTGCTCGACTTTTTTTGGAAGTTCGACCATATCGTTAAAAATTTTAAGGCCGTCGATATTTTCGCCCGAAGGAATATATCCTCTAATTTCCCTGATATGCAGAGCCAGAAGAAGTCCGCATAAAAGCTGGGTGGTAAACGCCTTCGTGGAGGCTACTCCTATTTCTGGACCCGCATGCGTATATATTACTCCTTTATCGGACATAGCGGTTATCTGCGAGCCCGGAACGTTGGTGATAGAAATTATGCCGGCGCCCGCGGCTTTAGCAAGCTCGAGCGCGCTGTTGGTATCGGCGGTTTCCCCCGACTGCGAAATTCCTATAAATATATCGTTCTTAGAAATAGGAAAGTTTTCGTACCTGAATTCCGAACCGTATTCGACTATCGCCGGAATGCCGCAAATCGATTCGGTCATATACTTAATGGCAAGACCGGCATAATAAGAAGAACCGCAGGCTGTTATTACTATCCTGGACGCGTCTGCCAAGTCTTTTTTAGTCAGCTTTACGTTTTCGAGCATAATCTTGAAACCGGAAAACGAATCCTTTATTTTATTTTTAAGCCGGCCGCCGCCAGCGTTTTTGCCGTTTACGGATATTACTCTAGACGAAAATGCGTCCAGAAGGCACGACGGCTGTTCAAATATCTCTTTCTGCATAAAATGGGAAAAACCGGTCTTTACCGCCCTCGACGCATCCCAGTCTATTTTCGTAACGGTTTTGGCGGTTTTCTTGCCTTTAAAATTAGTCAGATCCAGTATTCCGTCATGAAAATAAGCTATTTCAGAATTTTTTAAATATAAAACCTCGTCGGAATATTCTATGAGGGGGGAAACGTCGCTCGCAAAATAAACTTCTCCGCCTTTATGAACCATAACTAATGGAGGTCCGTATTTCACCGCCGCAATGCTTTTTTCTGCCGCATTCAATACCAAAACGGCAAAAGCGCCGGAAAGCTCCAGGGCGGAAAGCCTAACAGCTTCATAAAAGGTTTTGCCTTCGTTAATATTGTCCTCTATTAAATGGGCTATGACTTCCGAATCGGTAGGAGTAATAAATTTATGCCCTTTTTTTATCAGCCTGCTTTTTAAAACGGCGTAATTTTCTATTATTCCGTTATGAACTATAGCGATATTTCCAGAGCAGTCCATATGGGGGTGGGCATTATCGTCGGTCGGTTTTCCGTGGGTAGCCCACCTGATATGGCCTATGGCGATATCCGATTTTACGGGCTTGATACAGCTGAATTCTGTCGAAAGATTTACAAGTTTTCCCGACTTTTTGATGCATTTTATCTTCTTTCCGCTCCGGTCGTAGTAAGCTATGCCGGAAGAATCGTATCCTCTGTATTCAAGGCTTTTAAGCCCGTTTAAAACTATATCTACGGAGCTTTCCCCGTTTAGATTTTCGGAATATCCCCTGGAAAATCCCATAATCCCGCACATTCTCGATTATCTCCTCTATTTTTGTTTTGAACAGGGGGGGTCGGATTTAAAATCAGCCCCCTGTTCCCGCCTTATTTTTTCTTTTTTGCGGCTTTCATTTTTTTTAACGCCCACCCTTCTATATTTTTCTGCGGAGTTCTCGATATTGCTAGCGCGCCTACGGAAACGTCTTTAGTTACGGTAGTCCCTGAGGCTACGTAAGAATTTTTTCCGATTTTAACTGGAGCGACGAGTTGGGAATCCGAACCGATAAAACAGCCGTCTTCTATTATAGTTTCATATTTCTTTTTTCCGTCATAGTTGCACGTAATAACTCCGGCTCCTATATTGACGCCGTCGCCGATGCGTGCGTCTCCTATATAGCTTAAATGCGACGCTTTTGTATTTTTCCCGATAAAAGTTTTTTTAACCTCGACGAAATTTCCTATCCTGCCGCCTTCGGATATAAAGGTTTCAGGCCTTAACCTCGCAAATGGACCTATCTGAACGTCGTTCATTATAACAGAGTTCTCAATAACGCTGTAAGGTTTTATTCTCGTATTATCCAGAATAGCCGAATCTTTAATAATGCAGCCGTTTTCGATAACAGCCCCTTTCATTATTAAAGTTTTCCCGGATAAAAAAACGCCCGGATATATAACAGAATTTTCGCCTATTTCAACATTATAGCCTATATAAACGTTGTCGTCGGATATGAAATTAACGCCTTTTTCGATAAAATTCCCGATTAATCTTTTTTGCAATATTTTTTGGGCGTTAATTAAATCAGCTTTCGAATTTACTCCGACAAACTCCTCTGCATTAACTGATTTATAGCAGGCGGTTTTTAATCCCGCTTTATAAAAAATATCCACTATATCCGTAAAATAATACTCTTTCTTTCTATTGTTAGGCTTAACGCGGCCGATAAATTTTCTTAAAAGATTTAATTTGATTATATAAACTCCCGAATTAATTTCTTTTATCAAAGCAGTATCTGGAGTAAAATCGCATAACTCTTTTTCTTCGACTATTTTCTCCGCATACCCTTTTTTATCTGTTAGAATTCTGCCGTAAGAATAAGGATTTTCTACTTCCACTGACAAAACTGTTAAATCGTTTCCGTTGTCTAAATGAAACTTTAAGGTTTCTATAAAAGTTTCCGGTTTTATCAAGGGCATATCGCACGGCAATATTATCACATCCTCTTCTTCGGCGCCTTCCGGAAACAAATCTAACGCTTTTTTTGCGGCGTCTGCCGTACCGAGGTATTTTTCCTGAACCGAAAAGTCTAAAGCCAGTCCTTTTCTTTTGAATCTTTTTTCCTTCAGAACGTAATTTCTGACAAGCTCTCCTTTATGCCCTATTACCGTACCTATTTTATCTAAAAAAACCCTGTATCCGCTTATACCGCGGCGGACGTTAAATTCTTTTCCGGCATCCATTAAGGATTTAATAGTATAAAATATAAGAGGATTTTCCAACAAGCCTGAAAGCGCTTTCGGCTCTTCGGATTTCATTCTCGTTCCCATGCCTCCGGCAAGCAGAATCGCTCCGATATTTCTTATTTTTTTATTATATTTCATATGAATTAATATTATATAAAATTATCCCGTAACACTCACTAATTATTTAATCCCCCTAATCCTATCCGCTATTTCTGTGCCTGAAAACATCGAGAAGCGTCGAATAGCCGTAAGTCGTTTTTATCGGAAACGCGACCGATAAAAATACCGTCAATGCGGAAACTGCAAGACCGGCAATGAGCATATAGAAGTTTTTATATTCTATAAATATCAGCGCCGATATTATTCCTATAAATCCCCCTATTACCGAGGCTATAAGCCTTTTTATTACGTGTATTAAAAAGTTCTCCAATCCGGATATATTGGTCGGATGGATTTTTACCCTGAAATCCTCCGAATATGCCACGTGCATTAACCTTCTCGTATCGTTGATAAATTCTTTCAGCTGTTCAAAACCTTTTTTAATAAAATTTATAGGAGAAAAACTTTTTCCTAATTCCGTTTCTTTTATATATCTTTTTGCGACCGGAATAATATCTTTAACGAGATTATAAGACGGATTATACGCAGTGCCTATGCCTTCCAGAAGAGCCGCCGTTTTAAATATATATACGAGGTTCTGGGGAAGCTCGAAGGGAAAGGCGTAAAAACTTTTCATAATTTCGGTGATTATAACCTGTATTTTTTTGCTTGAAATATCTTTCTGGCTTAAGACCTTATATAGTTTTCCCGCCATGCTTTCCAAAAGCTGCCTGGAAACTTCTTTATTGATTATGCCGAGAGCGTAGTAGGCGTCTATTATCCCCGGAATATCCTCTTTTATACCGGCAAGGACGGCTTTAATCAGATTCTGCTTGGTATCTTCGGATATATGAATTACAAGCCCGAAATCAAGCATAATAATTCTGCCTTCTCCGTTAACTAAAATATTTCCGGGATGAGGGTCGGCGTGAACTATTCCGGTTACCAAAGACTGATAGATGTAAAATTCTATCAGCTTATCGATAATTTTTTTCGGTTCCAGCCCCATTTCCCTTATTTGTTTAAAATGCGTAATTTTAACCCCTTTATGGAAATCCATAACCATAATATTTTTTGAAGTCAGTTCGGAATATGTTTTGGGAATTATAATAAAATCGAGTTCTTTAGCGATTTTTCTAAATTCTTTTATATTTTTGGTTTCGTGTATTAAGTCCATTTCTTCGTAAATAGTAACGCTGAATTCTCTCAGGACTACCGATATAGACTGGATTGATTTATTCTGAGGAAAGAAGATTTTCAATAGATTCAAAACGCTTTTTAACGTCCTTATGTCGATGGCGACGTTTTTTTCGATATCCGGCCTGATTACCTTGACGATGACGTCTTTACCCTTATATGCCGCTCTGTAAACCTGAGCGACGGAGGCGGCGGCCAGCGGTTCTTCGTTAAATTCTTCGAAAATATCGTTTATGCTTTTACCGGAATCTTTTTCTATAATAGGTTTAATTCTGTAAAACGGAACGGGGGGGACTTCATCCTGCAGAGTGGAAAGGGCGTCTAAATAAGCCGTAGGAAGAAAATCGGCCCTCGTGGAAATAACCTGCGCCAGTTTTATAAAAGTGGGGCCTAGCGCGGCTATTATTCGGGTGAGCCATTTTGCGGACTTAGAGTGGTATTTTTCGCTCAAAGTCCGCCTGGCTCCGAAAATCACAAACCTTTTTTGGGTAAAAAGTATAAATAAAATAAACGGCAGTGCTTTAAAAAATATAAAAAAATTTCTTTTTATCAATAGTAATTGCCCGTAGAAATTATAGTTACGGTATCCGTGCCGGAATTAACGACAAAGCAGTAATGCCCGTCCGGCGAAATTCTTACGGCAGAAGGATAGCTTCCGACTTTGACGGTTTTAACTACCTCGGCTTTGGCTATGTCGATGACGCTTAAAGTTGCGTCCTGCGTATTTATTACATAAAGATACCTTCCGTCGGGAGTAACTGCGGCGGCGGTAGGACCCTTGCCCGTGTAAACGGTGGCTACCTTGCCGAAAGGCTGAGGCACATAGTTTGAAGGCGGAACATACGCCGGAGAATATCCGTAAGGAGCCGTAGGCGCGGCGGCTGAAGCCTGTACCGGAGAAGTTACTGCCGTTGCCGGCGTTCCGACCGTTACCGGAGAAGCAGGAGCGATTGAAGCATACGAAGCGGTCGTCCTTTTAATTCTTATAAAAGCGGCGCTGGATGCCGAAGTTACCGTCACGAGAGCAACGCTTCCGTCGGGAGAAACGGCGACGTTTATTGGACCTGCCGGCAAGCTTATAGTTTTTATGCGGTTAAAATGCACGGCGTTATAAATAGAAAGAGCCATATTCTGGTAGTTTACCACGAAAAGCATCATCCCGTCCGGAGTTAAACCTAATGAAGAAGGGTCGGACAAGGTTTTAAATTTTTTAACGAGGGCAAAATTTTTCTCGTCGTAAACGTATATTTTGTTTTCTTTACCTGAAGACACGTAAATATAGCGAACCGGAGCCGAATCTGGAGAAAATCCGACGGAAGTTGGATTTTTACCGGTATGTATATTTCTTATGACGGATAACGTAGATGAGTTAATTATAGAAACTGACGACCCTCCTGCATTAGCTACGATAATAATTTTCCCGTCAGGCGAAACGGCAATACCTTGGGGTTTCTTGCCTACCCTTATTCTTTTAATAACGGTGTTTTGCATAGTATTAATTACATCGACCTCATTGTTATGAATATTTGTGACAAAGGCGTATCTCGAATCGGGAGAAAAAACCACGTTCACCGGGCTTCCGCCGGTCCTTATATTAAGTGATTTAGTAAGAGTGGACATATTTAAAAGACTGACGTTTCCCGAAGCTGTATTACATACGTAAGCAAAAGTCAGAGAAGGCGCTATAGCTACTCCGGTAGGATGCGCCCCAACCTTAATGGAAGCTACCGTGCCCTTGGTGGCCATGCTTACGACCGAAACGGTATCGTTATCGGAATTAGAAACAAGAGCGTAATTGCCGTTTGGAGAAAAAGCTACGCCGAAAGGAAAACTGCCGACGGGGATATTTCTCGTAAGCCTTGGAGCTAGCAATGCGTAAGCCGAACCTTCATATTTAGGCATAAAAGTAAATATGCCGGAAATGAACAAAAAAGAAACGATAAATAAAAAGAAAATCGGGGACGCTCCCCCGTTAAGATTTGCAAAAAACTTCGATTTTGACATGAATACACCTGTTTTATTTAAATGTTTAAATTATTTTTATTTTTTGAACAGTTCTTTAAATTCGTCCTCGTTTATTATATTTAGTTTAAGTTTTACGGCTTTGCCGTATTTAGAACCGGGGTCTTCTCCGGCGACCACGTAATCCAATTTCTTTTTAACGGTTTTCTCTACGATGCCGCCCATCTCTTTCACGATATTTTCGGCCTCGTCCCTTGTAAAATCTTTAAGCCCGCCGGTAAAAATAAAACTTTTGCCGGCGATTCTGCTGTTTTCCGCAGACGCTGAAGCATTTACGATATACGGAGAAACTCCCGCCTTAAAAAGCCTTTCTATAACTGCGATATTAGAATCGAGTCTGAAAAAATTGAAAATAGATTTTCCTATTTCTTCCCCTATGCCGAATTTAGAAGAAAGCTCTTCTACTCCGGCATTTTTAATGCCGCTTATGCCGCCGAAATATTTTACGAGCAAATCCGCAATATGCTCTCCGACGTGTCTTATTCCCAAGGCATAAATAAATCTATCATATGATATATTTTTAGATTTTTCAATAGAATTAAAAAGATTTTCCTCAGACTTTTCCCCGAAACCTTCCAGCCCGCTAAGGTCTCCGCGCTTTAAATAATAAATATCGGCGACATTTTTTATTAAGCCGTTTTCCACTAATTTATCTACTATTTTTTCGCCGAGCCCCTCTATGTCCATAGCCCTCTTTGACGCAAAATGAACAATCGCCCCCTTAATCTGACACGGACAGGAAAGTTCGTTCATACATCTGTGGGCGGCGCCGTCTATTACGACCGGGGAGCCGCAGCAGGGACATACCGAAGGCAGTTTGAAGGGGCCGCTCTTTCCGCCTTTGGATATTACTTTAACGACTTCCGGAATAACGTCGCCCGACCTTTCTATAAGTACACTGTCGCCTATGTTTATATTTTTTTTATCTATTTCATCCTGATTATGAAGCGTCGCCCTTTTAACGACGACCCCGCCGATATTTACGGGATTTAAAATTGCGACCGGCGTTAATATTCCGGTTCTGCCCACCGAAACTTCTATTCCCGTTAGAGCAGTAACTTCCTGCTTTGCGGAAAATTTGTAAGCGGTCGCCCATCTGGGGCTTTTCGATATTTCGCCGAGCCTTTCCTGAAGTTTAAGGTCGTTTACTTTTATAACTATGCCGTCTATTTCAAACGGCAGAGACTCTCTTTCTTTTGCTACATAATCAAAAAAATCTATCGCTCCGTATATGCCTTTGACGACTTTTATATTTTTATTAACATTTATTCCGATGGTTTTTAAAAAATCCATCAATTCAAATTGCGTGTTAAAAGTATGTTCTTTCGAATAATCTCCTACGCCGTAAGCAAACATTACAAGATTGCGCTTAGACGTAATTTCGGGGTCAAGCTGCCTTATGCTTCCCGAAGCGGCGTTTCTGGGATTTGCAAAAAGGGTTAAGCCTTCTTCCAGCCTTTCCTTGTTAAGTTTCTTAAAGCCTTCTTTATCCATTAAAACCTCTCCCCGCACCTCAATATAGCTTATATCTTTCCGCAGTTTTAACGGAATCGTATTTATAGTCCTTAAATTTGCGGTTACGTCTTCTCCCACGGTTCCGTCGCCTCTCGTAGAACCCTTAACGAAAATGCCGTTTTTATAGATAAGCTCTATCGCTAGCCCGTCGAACTTTAGTTCGCACTCATATTCGATTTCTTCCGCAGCGCCATAGCCTAAAAATCTTTTAATTTTTTTGTCGAATTCCTCTACTTCGTCTTTCGAATACGTATTGTCGAGTGAAAGCATAGGAATATTGTGCTTAACCTGTCCGAATTTTTCGCTTACCGCCCCGCCGACTCTTCTTGAAGGCGAATCTTCCCTGACATATTGCGGATAGGCGGCTTCGAGAGACGACAACTCCTTGACTAATTTATCGAACTCGAAATCGGAAATAACCGGGTCGTCAAGCATATAATAGCGGTAATTATGGTAGTTTAAGGCATCGGTTAACTCGTCGAGCCTTTTTTTCGCGCTCTTTGCGGCTGAATCTTCTTTCATATTCGCGTTGCATTAAAATTAAAAAACGATACTAATAAAGCGAATTATAAACATAATAATTCGCAAGAACTTTTTTTACGTAGTTCCTTGTCTGACCATACGGAATAAGCTCGATGAATAACAGCATTTCATAGTTCTTCATAAGGTCGTTTCTCCAGTATGACACCGCTCCCGGACCAGCGTTGTACGAAGCTATCGCCAGATATTTCCTGCCGTTGAATTGCTCCAGCAATGTTTTTAAATAATACGAGCCGAAACTTATATTTATGTTTTTTTTGTAAAGCATGGAAGGATTAAAATTATAACATCCCGTCCGCCTTGCAATATAATAGCCCGTCGAGGGTATTATCTGCATAAGCCCTATAGCGCTTGCGCTTGAATAACACACCGGATTATAACGGCTTTCCTGCCTCATTATTCCGTATATCAAATTTAACGGAATACCGTAATGGTATGCATACTTCCTGACATAGCCCAAATAAGGCATAGGATAAAGTATTTTCAGAAACCGCTTGTTTAAAAGCAGGGACTTATACCTGTAATTATAAATTAAATTTGAAGCCAGATTGACGGCGGCTGCATAATAACCGTTTTTATAAAGCATATACGCAAAAAAAGGGGCAATTTTTTTATTGCGCAAACGCGCGAAGGAATAAAATCTTTCGATTTCTATATTAGAAAGAGCAAACAATTTTAAATTTAAAAAAATCTTCAATTTTTCGAAAGTTATATCTAAAGGCGGGTCGGCAGCCAGGGCTTTTTTGAATGCGCCGGAATATTCCAAATAACCGGCCGCGCCGTTTTCGCCCGAATAATTTTTTATATAACCGATATTCAGCTTTTTTGCGTACATTCCTTTTAATCCGTCTATCTTATTTACCATAATTTCCGACATAATTCCGTAATAAGAATATCTTAAAAATCTTGAGCCTTTTATTATATTAAAATAAAAAGATGCCCTGCTTTTATACCCTAGTTTTTCCAAAACAACGCCGTACCAGAAAAGAAATTTTGCGTTACCGGCATTAACTTTGTCGTTTACCGCCAAAAAAGATTTAAGCCTGTTTGCCGCCGAGGCCGGTTTTCCGTTTTTTAAATCTTTTAATACCCCGTCCCATACGATTTTTTTGTATATTCTCATCGCATTATCAGGCAGAAATCCGTATTTATCGGCTATGCGTCCGATTAGAAGAGCGGTTTTCTTCCGGTTATGCAAAATATAATAATAGTACCGCGTTTGAAGAGTTAAAAGGTTTAATTTCCTAACTCCGTAATATTCATAACATTTTTTTCCTGCACTGCTGCTTAAACATTCATCCGTTTTTTTTAAAAAAAGCGGGCTTTTAAGTTTCATTAAATCTTTTAAAATTATAAATCTCGTTTTTTTGCTTTTATCCTTAATATTTTTTAAAAGAGCGAGGGATTCGGAATAATAACCGTCATAATATAAATCGAGACCCCGCCGGGCTTTTTCATATCGGTTCAAATCGGCTTCTTTAAAACTTATTTTATGCATTTTAGAAAAATAAGGGTAGCCTACATATAACCGCAATAAGAAGGCGCCGGCCTGCCGGAGGTCTTTCAGCTTCAAATAGGCCTTATATATTTTAAACATAGCGTAAGAACGTACGGCCGATTTCTTGGAATGTTCGATTATATATGAGAGATGCGATATCTCGGGAAGAAAATATCCGTTTTTTTCTTCGGAAAGGGCGAGATAGAAAACCGCGTTTTTATAGAAAACAAATTTCGGATATGAACTTGCAAGCCTCAAAAAAACATAATCCGCTTTACGGTATTCTTTAAGTTTAAATAAAGACAGGCCTTGATAATACAGGGCATAATCTTTTAAAAGACTGCCTTTAGCCGAGTAAAGCCAAAACCCTCCCGCGGCCTCTTTATATCTGCCCTGCATATAATTATCGTAGGCTTTTTTAAAAATAACGGCGTTAGAATAATTTAAATAAGGTTCGGCATTTTTGGTTAAAAAATCGGCATAAGAATAAAACGGACTCACGACAACAACAACGAGAAGTAGAACGACTGTTAAAAAAAGCTTGCGCATATATATTATTGGGCTTATTAATTTTTATAATTAAAATCGTAGCGCCCGGTAAAAACCTCTTCGGCGGGTCCAACCATGTAAACGCCGTCATTTAGTCCGCCGGATATGTTTAAAGTCCCTCCGTATAAGTTTACGTTAAGAACGTTTTCTTTAATTTTTCCGGTCTTTTTCATAATAGAATATACGGCGCATGCTCCGGTTCCGCATGCCAGGGTTTCGCCGGAACCGCGTTCCCAAGTTCTTACAAGCACGTTTTGAGCGTCCATAACCTGAACGAATTCTACATTTATTCTTTTCGGAAACATTTTATTATTTTCGATTAACGAACCGTAAAAATGCACGTCGAAGTTCTTGACGTCTTCGACGAATACCGCGCAATGGGGATTTCCCATAGAAACGCACGATATTTCAAATTCTTTTCCTCCTGCGGCTATTTTTTCGCCGATAATTTCAGATTTTCCAAAATCTGCGGGAACTTTTTCGGTTTTAAATTCGGGAACGCCCATAAACACCCGGGCTTCTTTTACCTTTCCCGTACCGGCGGATAAAAATACTTCTACCGTCTTTATTCCGGCAAGCGTTTCTATATTTATATTTTTTTTATCGGTAAGATGCCGGTCATAGACATATTTAGCAAAACATCTTATGCCGTTTCCGCACATCTCGCCTTCGGAACCGTCGGCGTTAAACATCCGCATGCGGAAGTCTGCCGCGGCGTTGCCCAGCGATGGCGGCAGGATTATTATGATACCGTCGGAACCGGCTCCGAAATGCCTGTCGCTTATTTTTACCGCAAGCTCTTTATAAAAATACGTATCGTCCGCTAAGCATTCAGGTAAATCGTTTATTGCGTCTAAATAAAAATAATCGTTACCCGCTCCATGAAGTTTAGTAAATTTTACGTCCATATTTTTCCTCTGAATAAATTTCCTTTTAGCTTATTAATCTTGTTGTTTTTTTAATATCTTTTTTAACGACGTGTTTCCCGTAACAGTGAAACTGTGGCTTATTACTATTCCGTTTTTAATGACTACGTCCAGTTTCTCTTTATATTTTCTGGTGGACGTCGTAAGTATTTCGTTTCCTAAATGCACGTATTTTTTGTATTTAAACCTGTATTTATAGGTAACGGTATCCGGCGTTAGCGGATTTTTTTCTATAGAATAAGGCGGGCCGAACATGGAAACGATTTGCGGTTCGGTAGTGGTTCCGTTGATTATTTGAGCAACGTTTGCGGACATTATAGGCTTGCCCTGCATATTTCTGGTAGTTGCACATCCGGAAAGGGCAAAACCCGAAAACGCAATAACGGTTAATAATAAAAAAAACATTTTGGCTGATTTAATGCTCATGCTTATCGACCTCTATTTTTTAAAATTAGTTTTATATTAATTGTTATATTTTAGCACAATTCGGGGATATTCTAAAGCCGAAAATTTCATCTTTCGCCCGAATATCTGGGGTCCAATGCGTTTCTTACGGCTTCCCCTATTAGATTGAAGCTGAGCACCGTCAATAATATCGCAATTCCGGGGAAAAGCGTAAGCCACCATGCCACCATTATATAAGTTTTCCCCCTCGACAGCATTCCGCCCCAGCTTGCCGTCGGGGGCATTATGCCTATTCCTAGAAAGGCGAGAGACGCTTGGATAAGGATCGCGCCCGCAACTCCGAGCGTCGCCGAAACCAAAATCGGCGCTACGGTATTGGGAAGAATTTCAAAAAACATAATATAGGAATCGGATGCGCCCGCCGCCTTTGCCGATAGGACATAGTCCTTTTCCCTGTTCTGCGTAAATTCAGCCCTAATAATCCTCGCTATCCCCATCCACGACGTCAAACCTATAATTATCATTATATTAATAATGGACGGCTTCAGTATCGCGCTAATAGCAAGTATCAGGAAAAAAGACGGAAACGTCAGCATGATGTCTACAAATCTCATCAGAATACTGTCCGTTACGCCTCCGTAATAACCCGCATAAGCTCCAATAAAAATTCCTATGAACAATGACAGCGAAACGGCGATAAAACCCACTTCTATCGAAATCCTGGCGCCGAAAATAAGCCTGGACAGGATATCCCTGCCGAGCTGGTCTGTTCCAAGCAGATGAGCCGGATTGGGGGGCTGCAAAACCGCGTTTACGTCTATTTTATCTGGATTATACGGAGATATATAAGGCGCAAAAACGGCAGCGATTATAACAAACATTATAAAAACAAAAGAGAGCAAAGCAAGCTTATTTTTTTTAAAAGCATTAATAATTTCGTTCATAGTTCTAAGAAATAAATTTTATAAATGAAAATTTAATATTAATTCAGGGATATTATAATATATAATATATTTTTATAAAATAATTTATTTAAAACCCCGATAAAACATACGCCGTTATGGGAATATACATAGCCAAAAGAATTTTATTTATGGTACCTATTTTAATAGGCATCACGTTAATATCTTTTTTCGTCATACATCTTGCGCCTGGAAACCCTTTAACGGAGCAGTTAGGGTTAAATCCTAGAGTGTCCGAATCTTCGAGGCTGATGCTTACAAAACTGTACGGTTTAAACAAGCCTCTTTTAACCCAGTATCTCGAATGGCTTAAAAGAATAACCACGCTGAACTTCGGCATTTCGTTTACCGCAAACCATGAGCCTGTAATAACCGAAATCGGAAGAACCATAGGCATCACGATTCTTATTAATTCTCTTGCCCTGATATTCATTTTTTTATTTTCCATCCCGCTGGGCGTGCTGTCGGCGGTAAAGCACGATTCTCTTTTTGATAAAATTACTACGGTTTTGGTATTCATAGGCTTTGCGGCGCCTTCTTTCTGGGTTGCCCTTCTGCTTATTATATTTTTTGGAATAGACTTGCATATTTTACCTATAGGCGGAATAACTTCCATGGGTTATAATTTTCTTTCGCCGTTTGAAAAAATAACCGATATTGCCGAACATCTTATAATGCCCGTGTTTGTGGCCGGATTCGGCGGTATAGCCGGCCTTTCCAGATATTTAAAGGGGAATATGCTGGAAGTTTACAGGCAGGATTATATTATTACCGCGAGGGCAAAGGGGCTTAAAGAACGGACGGTCGTCTATAAGCACGCTATGAAAAATGCTCTAATACCTTTTATAACTATACTCGGCTTAAGCGTTCCGGGACTGATAGGCGGAAGCGTGATAATAGAAACTATATTCGACATAAACGGAATGGGGAGGCTTTTCTACCAGAGCGTCCTCGCCCGCGATTATCCTACGATAATGGGAATATTAGTTATCGGCGCGGTCCTTA
>JAJYYS010000158.1 GCA_021800745.1 bacterium | reverse complement strand
GTAGAAAAAGTCAAAACTCTGCCAGACAGGTCTTTCGATCCTCAGACTAAGAACTGGACGCTCCCTTTAAATTTAGAAAGTTTTTATGCTTTCAGAAAAGCTTTTCCTAACGCCGAAATAGACAAATCCGTCAGAAATTTCGATTTTAATAAGCATAACAACCCTCTTTTAAACTATATTCCGCCCTCCGGTCTTACCCCGTATAAACATCAGATAGAAACCTTAAAATTTATGCTTCAACAAAAACAGGCGGCGGTTTTCAATACCATGGGAACGGGTAAAACTATCACGTCTTTAATGGCTTTAGATTACCTTTTTCAGAACGGGCTAATCAAAAAAGCTTTGATTATAACTCCTCTTTTAGTTATGAACGACGCTTGGATTTCGGACTGCAATACTTATTTTCCGCATTTAAATATTCAAAAGTTAAGCAAAAATCAAAACGAGGCGGACGAAGGCATTTGGATAATTAACTGGGATATGATTAAAATCCTTTTTGATTATGTTATAGAAGAAGACGAAAAAACCGGCAAAAAGATAAAAAGAATAACTAAAACTTTTAATTTTGATTTTAATTGCGTATTATTGGACGAATCGGCAAAAGCAAGAAACGTCCGGACCAAAAGATTTGAAATACTGAAGCGTTATTTGCCCGTCGAATACACTTTTATTTTGTCAGGGCTTCCGGCGCCTAATACTCCGCTTGAATACTGGAGCCAGTTTTACTTAATGGACGGAGGAAAAACTTTAGGCGTAAACTATTGGCAATTCTTAAGTAAGCATGCCTATAAAACTAAGTTCGACTGGTTTATTACCAAAGACGGCGCAGCCGCCATTAAAGAAAAAGTAGTAGCTAAATCCATAAGGTTTGAGTTGGAAGACTGCGTAGATTTGCCGGAAAACATAACGCTATGGAGAGAGGTTGAATTAGACTCGGAACATTTAAGAAACTACGACAAAATCGAAAATGAAGCTTCGGCTTTAATAGAAAATAGCAACATTAATACAGAATCGTCCGCTAAGGCTTCAAAGCTCTGGCAGGCGGCGAGCGGTTACGTTTACGACGATATAGGGCGTTCTGTCTCGTTGACTAAAAACAATAAAAAGATAGAAGCATTAAGAGAAATCATCGAAGAGGAATTCGGCAGAGAGCGGGTTATTGTTTTTGCTTACTTCAAAAACCATATAGATGAAATAATTAAAGCTCTTAAGGGGCGTTTTTCAATAGCGGCCGCTTACGGCGGACAGAATTCAGGCAAATCTATCGCCGATTTTAAATCGGGCGCCGTTCAGATCCTTTTAGCTAACCCAGTTAGCGTGGGGACGGGATTAAACCTTTCTGTCTCGAAAGGCATTATCTGGTTTTCGCCCGTTTGGGATTACGAAATTTTCGACCAAGCAAGAAAAAGGGTGCAGAGGATAGGATTAAAGCATAAGTCGCTTGAAGTTTTTATGCACGCGAAAGATACCATAGAATATTCGATGTATTGGGGACTCAGGCATAAAAAGGATATGAGTTCTATTATTTTAAAAAGTATTAAAGAGAAAAACAAAAGAAAAAAACTCGAAGGAATATACTAAACAATGTCCTACATAGATGCGGCGGAAAGATATATAAAATTAAAGAAGCAGGGGCGTAATTATTTCGGTTTATGTCCGTTTCACGAGGAAAAGACACCTTCTTTTTCTGTAAATCCGGATAACGGAGTCTGGTTTTGCTGGGGTTGCGGAGAAAAAGGCAACATTTATCACTTAATCGAAAGAATGGAGTCGGTTAAGTTTCCGGAAGCGGTAGAAATAGCCAGAGGATACGGAATAGATCCGCCCGATAATTTTAAGGAAAAATCCGCTTTTAAAAACAAAGATGGACAAGTCCGTTTTGCGGACAAAGAAGAAAAGACCGCTTTTAAGGCGGATAACGAGGTAAATATTATGGAAAACGAAAACGAAAAAGAACTGGATTACGATAATGCGGATTACGATAATGCGGCAGCGGAAGACTATAATCCCGAAATAGGCAACATTGAAGAACCCCCGCTCCCCGCCCCCGTTCGCAATGCGGACAAACAGGTTAAGCAGCCGGTTAAAAAACCCGCTCCGGTAAAAGACAAAGAGGTAGATAAGAAAACGGCCACGTATATTTACGACGACGAAAGCGGCAAGATATTATACGAAAAAGAACGCTGGGAGCGTTTTAAGGGGGACGAAAGAGTATCTAAGAAGTTTTTATTCTATCACTATGAAGGCGCTAAAAGGCTAACAGGAAAGGGGAACGCAAAACTTATACTTTACAACTTAAAGGACGTCCTTTTAGCGGAAAACATTTTTATATGCGAAGGGGAAAAAGATTGCGATAATTTAAAAACTGTATGGCCGGATAAAAATGCCGCTTTTACGACTAACGCTACCGGCGCCGAGAGTTGGGAAGAATCCTATAATATGTATTTAAAAGGTAAAAACGTCGTGGTATTCGAGGACAACGACGAGGCGGGAAGAAAACGGACGGAAAAGCTTACGGCGGCGTTAAGCAAAATTGCTAAAAGTTTCAAGGTAGTCAAATTCGATGAATTAGAAGAACACGGAGACGTAAGCGATTACCTTGAAAAATTCAGCTTAGAGGAACTATTAGAAAAAATAGAGGAAGAAAATCGCACGGCGGACAAAACGGAATTAACGGTATTTAACGCCTTTGAAATGAAGATGTTCGTCGATAAAACGCAATATATGCTTTCCGATTTTATGCCGCTGAAGAAAGAGGATATTAATACCGTTTCCGGCGCCACGCTTGAATTTTTAATTTATCTGTCTTTAATGTTGTCAAAAAAATTTAATATAGTTTTTTTGTCAAATTATCAAACAGACTCATTATTTCCGTATTTTGCAAACGTCGCCAAAAGAATGGCAAAAAACGACAGAGTCAATATTAAAGATGTATCCGTAGGGAACGCTGCGGCGGAAATTAACGAAGCGGATATTATAATTTCTACCGCTTTTATCGAAAAAAAAGGCTTCACGATAGTTTGTCCGCAAAGCGAACGGCGGCTTCCGGATTATTATTTTAAAAACGGGGAAGTTTACGATAAGTTTTGGAAAAAGGTCTTTAAGGTAGAAAATTTAAGGGGAACTGAAGAGATAAGGATAACGAAGACGGAAAGCAAAGAGGGCAAGTCTTTGATAAGTTCTATATTTTCTAAAGCAGGAAAATAGTTATGCAATACAATTTGTTTGGGGAAATAGAAGAAGAAAAAGAAGAAAATCGCTTTGCGGACAGGATAGAGTTGTCAGAAGAGGA
>JAJYYS010000024.1 GCA_021800745.1 bacterium | reverse complement strand
CCGCAAAATTCCTTTTAATCTTATATATTCTAAGAAAGATTTAATTATGCAGGATAAATGCATGAAAGAATTGCATAAAAAATTAGCCGGTTCCGTCATCAGTGAGATTCCAGCCAAAAACCATATCGATTTTCTATACGAAAATTATCCGATGGAAAAGGAAATCGATAAATTTTTATTGACATAAGCATAGCTAAAATTATAAACTTTAAAATTGAATTAAAAATCCAACCATTTTAAAAATTTGGGGAAACATTATAAAAAATGCGAACGTTATGCGAAGAGATTAGCGAATCCGATACTGGTAAAGAATTTACATTTAAAGGATGGGTTATGCACTACCGCGACCACGGCGGATTAATCTTCATTGATTTAAGGGATTATTCCGGCATACTCCAGATAGTTTTCGACGAAAATATAGATAGCGAATCTTTTAAGATTGCTAAAAAATTAAAAAACGAATATGTCGTTTCTATCGCCGGAACTGTAAGAAAAAGACCGGAGGGAACGGCAAACACAGGTTTAAAAACCGGCGGCATAGAACTTCTTGCAAAATCCGTCCAGATTCTTAACTCCTGTGAAACTCTGCCGTTTCAGATTGACGAAGAGGCCGATGTTAATGAATTTACGAGACTAAAATACAGATATTTGGATTTAAGAAGTAAAAGATTAAAGGATAATTTAATATTCAGGTCTAAGTTTACTTATCTGATTAGAGAGTTTTTAAACAACAAAGGTTTTTTCGATATAGAAACGCCTTTTTTAACAAAAAGCACGCCTGAAGGTTCAAGAGACTTCTTGGTGCCCTCCAGGCTAAATCACGGTCATTTCTTTGCCCTTCCGCAATCCCCTCAACTCTTTAAACAAATCCTTATGGTCAGCGGATTCGAAAGATATTATCAGATAGTTAGGTGTTTCAGGGACGAGGATTTGAGAGCGGATAGACAGCCTGAATTTACCCAGCTCGATATGGAAATGTCTTTTGTGGAAACCGAAGACGTTATGTCCGTTACGGAAGAATTGTTTGCTTTGATATTTAATAAACTATTGGGTATAGAATTAAAAAGACCTTTCAAAGTATTAGATTACGACGAAGCAATGGATAAATACGGCAGCGATAAACCGGATACGAGATTCGGACTGATTATTAATAATTTAACCGATGTTTTTGCCGGTTCTCAGTTAAACGTGTTTAAAGATAATATTCAAAAAGGCGGGGTCGTTAAAGCCGTCTGTCTGCCCGACGGTTCTAATCTCCTTTCGAGAAAAGATATAGACGAGCTTTTAAGCGTAGTAAAAGATTTTGGCGCAAAGGGTCTTGCATGGACTAAAGTAGGGGAAAACGGTCTCTTTGAAGGCGGAATTTCAAAATTCATATCCGACGATGAAAGAAATAAGGCTGTTGCAAGGCTAGAAGCAAAAAACGGCGATATCATTTTTTACCAGTCCGATTCAAAAAAAACTGCTGAAAACGTCCTCGGAAGATTAAGGCTTCACCTTGCAAAAAAATACCGCCTTATCCCCGAAGGCAGATTTGACCTCTTATGGGTCGTAAATTTTCCTTTATTTGAATACTCCGAAGAAGAAAAAAGGATTGTTTCCGTTCACCACCCTTTTACTTCTCCCGCCAAAAAAGACTTGGGCATACTCGAGAAAGACCATCTTTCCGTTAAATCCGACAGCTACGACCTTGTGCTCAACGGAGAGGAAATAGGCGGCGGCAGTATCAGAATCCATGATCCTGAACTGCAGGGTAAAATTTTTGAAATTCTTTCTATATCGCCGGAAGACGCAAAACTTAAATTCGGATTTCTTTTAGATGCGTTAGGTTTCGGAGCTCCCCCCCACGGCGGCATAGCCTTCGGCGTGGATAGAATATTAATGATTCTAAGGAATGAAAGTTCTATTAGAGATGTAATAGCTTTTCCTAAAACCCAGAAAGCCTATTGTCCGTTATCGGATGCTCCTTCCGCCGTAAAAGACGTTCAACTTAAAGAACTTGGAATAAAATTGCGGGAAACCGCCGGTAAAAATATAAAATCTGAATAAAACGGGGGGGTATTAAATTGGGAAAAAAATCTACGTTTCCTCATCCATACTTTGAATCTCATCCTAACTGGAAGTGGTTTATACTTACCACGGTTCTTGTAGGCGCAACTATGTCCGCTTTGGACGTCAGCATAGTTAATGTCGCAATGCCGACGATGCAGCATGGTTTTGCCGTTCCGATGTCCACGATAGAGTGGGTTGCGATGGCTTATATGCTGACCCTTACGGTTTTTTTGCCTCTCTTCGGCAGGCTTGCCGATATGTTCGGAAGGACAAAGATGTATAATATCGGCTTTGTCGTGTTTACGGTCGGTTCCGCGCTGTGCGGACTAGCTCCTAACGCAGATTTTCTAATATTTTCCCGCGTGCTTCAAGCAGTCGGCGCAGGCTTGCTTCAGGCAAATTCCGTTGCCATAATAACGCAGGCTTTTCCTTCAAACGAATTGGGAAAAGCTATAGGACTTCAGGGTTCAATACAGGCGATAGCAATGTCCGTAGGTCCTTTCGTGGGAGGTATGCTTATTGCCGCGGTAAACTGGCGGTTAATATTTTACGTAAATGTCCCGATAGGCATTGTAGGCACATTTATGGCTCTGTTTATACTTCCGTCAAGCAAAGCAAAACTCGGCGAAAAAAAGGAAAAAATAGATTATTTAGGCATATCTTTTTTTGCGGCAGGACTGGCTTCGTTAGTTTTAGCCGTTAATCAGGGCGAAAAACTTGGATGGAATTCTCCGGTAATACTTATTTATTTCCTTATTGCCGTCATTTTACTGCCGCTCTTTGTATATACCGAGCTTAAGGTTAAACACCCGATGATAGACCTTAAAATGTTTAAAAAATGGGGATTTTCCGCAGGCAACACTACCGGTCTTTTATCTTATTATGTTCTGTTCGCGGTTTTATTCCTAATGCCTTTTTACTTAGAAGAAGTTTTACATTATAATGCCGCGGTAACCGGGTCTATTTTAACCCCTATACCGCTTTCTATGGCTATAATCGCCCCTTTTGCCGGAGCAATCTCCGACAAATTAGGCTCCCGCATCATGACCACGGCAGGAATGCTTATCTGCGCAGTTTCGACGCTACTTCTAACATTTTTAACTCCGACCGTAAACCTCTATATTTTAATTTTTGAATTCATTATACTTGGCATAGGTATGGGCATCTTCACGCCCCCTAACAACAGCGCGATAATGCTCTCGGCGCCGCCGGAAAGGCTGGGGGTTGCCGGCGGAATATTAAATATGATGAGGGCGCTGGGTCTTATTTTCGGCGTTGCCATATCCGGACTCGTTTTTACATATCTAAAGCACGGTTACGAGTTGTCCCATACCGGTACTACGGTACATTCCCGTATGCCGGAATCGGTTTACATTTCGGCATTCATGCATGGATTTGCCGTCGTTATGATTTCACTCGTAGCTATAAACATATTCGCAACTATTATTTCCGTCGCCAAAAAGGATGTAAAACTTAAAAAAATAGAAGGTGCGGAGCCTATAGATTTAATGTAGTTAAATTATAAAAATTATGGGAATTTTTAATAGAAATAGAAATATTTTACCCGAAGGCAAAGGTTACGAAATTACCTGCGGTATCGAATTTATCCTGAAGAGAGCCTTAAATAACGGGATTAATAATATATTTCTTGACGGCAAACTTACGGAAAACCTCCCCGAAATCAACAAAACATCTTCCTTAAGGATTCAGTCGGATATGGATTTTTTATGGACGGAAATATACTCTCTCGCTATAACTAACCGCAGAGCTATGGCTTTTGCCTGCGACCAGTCTTTTTTGAATTTTATCAATTTAGAAAAATATTTTATAGGCAATAAAAATTTAAACGGCGGCATTGTTTTATTTCTTTTTAAGAAACGCGGCATTAAAAAGTTTTCCTTTTCGTTCGAAAGTATTTTCCCTGTCTATAATTATTACAAAATATCGGAATTTATAGATTATCTGCCTTATTATTTCGAACTTTCCGAAAAATTAAAATTGCCCGTCCTTATTTATCTTAACGACTCGGTTATGAACGAATACAACCTCGACGAAAAAAAAGAATATACGGAAAGGACTGCCGCAAAGCCGCATTTTTCTTTTGAAAACAACGATAAACAAACTATTCCTTATGAGCAGAAAAAGAATATTCAATTTTTCAAAAATACGGGTGAGCATATTAAACTATTCAAAGGAAAAACCGCGGATAATCTTGCCTTGACCGATGCCGAATACTTTCACCGCATTATAGAAAATAAGAATTTTTCGGAAAATTCTGATATTATTTTGTTTAATCTTCTTAACCCTGTAGATTCTCTGGAGTTTATTGAATTAATTAAATCCGATTGCGGCAATTATTACAAAAATATATATATATTCGACGATAAAGGTTTGTTGCGGCAACAGCTTACGGATGTTTTGGAAAACAATAAATCGTCATTGAATTTCGAAAATTTAAAACTTATTGAAGCTGGTAATAGTAACGGGATAGAGTTAGGATTTTGCACGGATGATTTTAAAATAACCGAAATAAAATCGACAAAATCTTTTTGCGTCGGCTGTACTTTATTTACATTTTTGCAAACCCTCGAAAAAAAAATAGATACTCCCGAAGACTATATATTAATTGGTGAAGAGGGGTGCCTCTCTCTTCTGAACTCAAGCGCATTAAAATTTTCGTTTCAAAATATAATGATTACTGAAAATCCTCTTTTTTTATCGTTCCATTTATATTCCAAAGATTTAAACAAAACTTTTTATATTTTTATTTCCGCCCTCAAATTTTCTGAACAGATAGACAAGTTTATTAAAATAAACGGTGAATTAAATTTTAAGGGTAAAATTACATTCGTCATTTATAAATCAATTTTTGATTTTGATTATAATATTGAAAACTTAATTTCGCATCCGTTATTAAAATCTTTTAAAAAAATAGCCGTTAAAAAAGGAACCCGTTTGAAAGATTTAAATATGAGAACCGATTCGACCCTGATATTTATAAATAACGACTGCAATAATTTTGCTAAATCAGGACGAAATTTAAATTATACCGCATATTTATATATTAACAATTCCGTCTGCGATAAATTCGAGTGCAGACTGTGCTATCAAAAAACAAGATGTCCTGCAATTAAAATCACGGAAAATAAAAATATATTCATAGACGAAGAAGTATGTAATTTTTGCAAACTATGCATAGATATATGCCCCCATAGCGCAATAAAATCAAAAAAAAGAAAAAAGATTAAATTAAAGAAGTCTTTGGAAAGTAAAATTAACCTTTAGCCGAATATGGAAAATATAAATTACAATCTTATCTTAAACGGCGCCGATTTCAAGGAAATTAAATACTTAAGCAAATTTATTTACTTTTCTTTAAAAAGCGAAAATTTTAATGTTTCGCTTTTAATAAAACCGGCATCCAATATATCAAATTACACACTCACATACGCGGTTATAAAAGTTGGAAAATTTGAGTCTATAAGCTGTCTTCAAAACATAGACGCGATTATCAGCTTGGATTATCAATCGACATTAAACTACCTTCCTTTTATAAACAAGAATACGCTGGTCTTGTCCGATTATTCCGCATTTAACGTTTGCGATTACTGGCTTACCGACAACGATGTTGTTTCGGATAAGTTGAATGAAAAGACGACAAGCATATATAAAATACCCATTAAAAATATAATAGATATGGATGCTATGGGGAAAAATAAGGTAAGCGCATATAATGCTCTGGTCGGCGCTTTTATTGCGAAAAGCAATCTCTTAGACCTTGATTCCGTATGCAGGCAAACGGCTTTGTTTTCTAAAAACGATGCGGAAAAGAAAAATGCGATTCAGGCTATTTTAAAGGGATACGACTATGTTTCCGAGGTTTAGGCTGCACAGGGGATTCCTCTTTGTGGCAATATGCGCATAAGCCGTAAAATTCAACCCCGTAATTCCTTATATGGTAATTCTCGGCTAAATTTTTCTTTATTTTAGTTTCAAAAAATCCCTTAAGATCGAACTCGTTTATCTCTACGTCTATTATCTTTCCGCATTTTTCGCATATAGCATGCCCGTGCAAAGAAATATCCCCATCGTAATGGACTGAATCCTGCATGGTTTTAATTTCTTTCACTTCGTGCAGAGACGCAAGCATCGAAAGATTCTTATAAACGGTATTCAAGGAAACCATCGGATATAATTCTTTAAGTTTATTATATATGTCCGTAGCTGACGGATGATTTTTTGATTCGGAAATAATCTTAATAATTTCAAGCCTTTGGGGAGTAAGGCTGTAACCCATTTTTTTAATCTTTAAAACTATTGTATTTAATCTCGAATTCAAATTCATACGGAACAATCTCCTTAAAATTATTATATAAAATATTACTCTATATAATAATAATTATTATATAATAATATAAAAATGTCAAATCCAAATCCCGATTTAGAAATTTTTATATATGAATTGCCTGAATTACTTAATAATGTCATTGCGAGCGCAGCGGACGGGTTCTTGGAATTTCTTTAAATAGTTTCTAAATCGGGACTTGGGTCAAATATTTTCCGGTTTGAAGTCTTTTATGCTGTCGAAAAAGGCTTCGAGCCTTGTCACATAGCCCGCATCAGCGTTATGTTCGTCTATTTCTATTTCAAGGTAAGGCTTATATTTCATATAATCGGCAAAAAAAGTTTTAATAAACGAATCGGGGCCGCAGGCGTAATTAGTAACATAAACGGCGTTAAGCTTAGGATTGTCCATTATTATCTTTGCCGCGGATAAAATTTTATGCCCGGAATGCCAGAACATATTATCATGCTCTCCGTAAATAGAAACTTCGCCTATATCAAGGAAATCCATAGGAATAACCGTTACGCCGAGAGAAGATATTTTATTGGAAATGGCTAAATTAATTCCATCGTCTTGAGTATTATACGGCCTGCCGATTAATACGGTAATATCGTCGTATTCTTCTATAACCTCTTTTCCCTTAATTTTTAATGCTTCAAAAAAACTTTTTTGTTTTTGAACGGCTTGGTCGAAAGCATTTATAATTTTATTTTTTGATATGCCAAAACCTTTGAGATTTTTAACAATACCGTCTATCGTCAGGCTATAATCGAAACTGCCTCCAAACATCCTGATTTCCGGTGAAATAATCTTTATTTTATCAAATTCTAAAAGCGATTTTACTATGCTGGGAACGCCCTGTATATAAGGGCACTGATATGTATTTTCCTGAAATTCGTGATTTTTTTCTCTATTTACCAGCGCAGGCAGAAAAATTGCGTCAACTTTCTTGTCTATCAAGTTTTTTACGTGGCCGGACAACACTTTTACGGGAAAACAGGTATCCGTTACGGAAAGCATATTGGACGTATTTATAATCTGCCTGTTAGTTTCATCCGATAAGATAACGTTAAATCCTAGTTTTGTAAAGAACTCGTTATAAAGAGGAAAAAGATCGTATGTTTCCAAGCACAAAGGAATACCTATGCGGGGTTTTGAATAATCGGCTTCGTTTTCTACGGAATATCCGTCGAATAAAAGTTCTTTTCTGAATTTAAAAAAGTTTTCTCCTTTTTTTATTTTAGCTTTATCTATTTCGAATATATCGCACCTTGCCCCGTAATAGTGAGGAGATTCCTGTTCAACGGTAACTTTATTAACGTCGCATAAATTAGAGCATTTCTGGCATTCGAAAGATTCCCGAAAATATTTTCTATTCATCAGGTCAAAACCGGCGAATTTTGACGGTCCCGTATTTTGAAAGGCGATAAGAGCGCTGCCTATTGCCCCTGTTACTTCATTGTGTTCCGGAACGACTATTTTTTTATCTAGAAGAGTTTCGAATGCGCTCACTACCGCTTTGTTCAATGCGACGCCGCCCTGAAAAAGTATCCGGTCGCCTACGGGTTTTCCTAAAACTACTTTATTTAAATAGTTCTCTACTATGGAATATGCAAGTCCCGCAATAAGCTGGTCTTTATCGGCGCCTTTCTGCTGATGCGATACCAGGTCGGACTCCATAAATACGGTGCATCTGTCGCCCAGATTGCAAGAGCTTGAGGCATTAAAAGCTTTATCGGCAAATTCTTTGATAATATCTATATTAAGTTTCTGCGCCTGCTCTTCCAGAAACGAGCCTGTACCGGCGGCGCATGCTTTATTCATTTCAAAATCTATTACTACGCCGTTCTTAATCCTTATATATTTTGAATCCTGTCCGCCTATTTCAAAAACGGTGTCCACGTCTTTATCGATAAAGATAGATGCCGCCGCCTGCGCCGTTATTTCGTTTTTTATTATATCAGCCCCGATATAGTCCGCAATCAAGTATCTTCCTGAACCCGTGGTGCAGACTCCCCCAACGGAAACATCCACGTTAAAATTTTTTAATTCCAAGTATATTTCGTAAAGGGTATCCCTGACGACCTCTATAGGTTTACCGTTGGTTTTTTTATATTTTTTAACCAAAAGCTGTTTGTTTTCATCTAATAAAACTACGTTTGTTGAAACGGAACCGGTATCCACGCCGATATAAACGGGAACCGTTAATCCGGAACGGCATCTAAGCGCGCTTAAACTGTCTATGCCCGCATTATTTTCTTTTTTATCTTCTATGGAATAATCCTTGAGCCTGTCTCTGTATCTGCCGGTTAATTTATTTTTCTCTATAAATTCTTTGAGGTATTCCAATCCCTTAAATTTAAAATTTTTTTCATTTTGCGAGATTATGGCAATTCCTATTGCAGACATAACCGTATGATGCTCCGGTATAATAAGTTCATCGTCTTTCAGCTTCAGGATATCTTTGAACGCCCTCGCCATGCCATGATTAAATGCAACCCCGCCTTGAAAAATAACCGGTTTTTCGAATTTTTTGCCCTTAGCAATCGTTCCTACAAACGTTCTTGCGACGGCATAACATAATCCGGCGACAATATCGGAGATAGGCGTTGAAACCTGCTGAAGATGAATCATATCCGATTTAGCAAATACAGTGCATCTTCCTGCTATTTTTGCCGGATTTTTCGATTCTAAGGCAAGCCTTCCAAATTCATTTTCTATATTTATATTCAATCTTTCCGCCTGCTGGTCAAGAAAAGAACCCGTCCCGGCGGCGCATAAATCGTTTAATCCGAAATCTTCGAGAAAAATCTGCCCCGTCTCCTTACTTTTCTTAAGCATAAGAAATTTCGAATCCTGTCCACCCATTTCTATGACCGTTCTAACGTCGGGATAAAAATATTTCACGGCTTCAGTCTGTGCGACAAGTTCATTTATATTAGGAATGCCTAAAACCTCTCCTACCGTCCGCGAGCCCGAACCGGTCGCTCCTATTCCGGCAAAAGAACTTTCAGAAAATTCATCGAAAATATCTTTTAAAACGTTATAAGCCGCTTTAATAGATTCCCCGTTTGACCTTATATAATCTTTTTTTAGGACTTTCAGGCTTTTGTCTAAAATCGCAAATTTAACGGTGGTTGAACCTATATCTAAGCCTAAATAGAGTTCTTTATTTGATTCTTTCATTATACGCAAACCTCATATTATTCTTTTCACAATCTTTTCCATCTGCCGCCTTCTTCAAACATTTCTTTTTTCCAAACCGGCACTGTTTCCTTTATATTGTCTATTAAAAATTTTGACGCTATGTATGAATCTTCCCTGTGGGGGCTTGAAACCCCTATAGAAATAGAAATTTCACCCGCATCCATTTTTCCCGTTCTATGTATTACGCATACTTTTAGAATATTATATTTATTAAATGCGGCGGAGATTAATTTCTTAATTTCTTTAACCGCCATTTCTTCATACGCCTCGTAATATAAATATTCTACCGGCTTACCGTCATCGTTATCCCTGACCGTTCCGTTAAACAAAAGAACCGACCCTGCCGAAATATCGGAAACAAAATCAAGAACTTTGGCATCATCTATTTTTTCGCCGGTTATTTCTATATACATATTCGTTTCCGATGCGGAATAAACGCCGCCGCTGACAGGCATAATAATAGTTATCTCGTCCCCTTCGGTCAATTTTTTTTCGGTTTCCGTATATTCCATATTAACGGCATACTTAGAAATTTTAATAATTTTTTTCACCGCCGGATAAGTTTCCTCTATAACCGCAATAACGTCTTTTACGGTTGAACCTTCCGGAATTTGCAAATCTAACTGATTTTTTCCGATTATTTCTTTCAAGGCGGCAAAAAGCCGCACTTTTATACTTATCATATTATTTTATATGGAAGAGATATGTTTGGATATTTCATAATAAAGATGGCCGATTTCATTAAGAATTATCTTATCCATAGCTAATTTTACGGCATTTAGGGAACCCGGGACGGAAAAAATTATCTTTCCGTTATATATTCCTGCGGAAGCACGCGACATAATGGCGGAAGGTCCGATTTCATTATAGCTTAAACTCCTGAATAACTCCCCGAAACCATATAGCTCTTTATCGTATAAATCTTTTAACGTTTCGTAAGTTATATCTTTGAAAGAAACTCCTGTTCCGCCGTTTATAATTAAGGCATCGGTTTTTTGTTTCTGATCCGTAAGGCAAATTTTTACGATAAGATTTTCAAGCAAATCTTTATCGTCTTTTATAATACTGTAACCCGACACCTTATGGGAAGCCGACAAAAGCCTTTCTTTTATATAGTTTCCGCTTTCATCTTCAATTTCTTTTCTTGTATCGCTAAGCGTTATAATATAAATTTTTAAAAGTTTACCGGCTTTTATATCTTTTTTGTGCTCCAAATGCCCCATAATAATTGAATTTTAAACTATTACGGCAAAAAAGTCAATCCCGCCGAATGTTTTGAAGATAAACCAAATTAAAAAAGGGGGGTGGATTTAAAATCCACCCCCCTTTTTTTTATCCTTCTACGTCATTGTGAGTACATGAGATTGGTTAGCTGCGAAGCGGACGGACGAAGTCCAGTGCGGCTAACCAATCTGCTTATTATGCTGTAGCAGTCAATTTTTAATACATTCCGCCCATTCCGCCGGGCATTCCGCCGCCGGGCATTCCTGCAGGCATTCCGCCTTTTTCTTCAGGTTTATCCGCTATCATTGCTTCGGTCGTAAGCATAAGCGATGCAACGCTTGCGGCATTCTGAAGAGCTGTCCTTTCAACCTTCGTCGGGTCGATAATACCGGCTTTAATTAAATCTTCGTATTTGTCCGCGGCCGCGTTATATCCAAAAGCAGCTTCTTGATTATTAAGAACTTTGTCTATAACTATAGAGCCTTCTACGCCGGCATTTTCGGCAATCATTCTTAAAGGCTCCTGCACGGCTCTTCTAATTATCTTAACGCCGGAATCTTCGTCGTGATTTGATCCTTTTAATTTATCTAAGACCTTCGCCGCCCTTAAGAGCGCTACACCGCCTCCGGGAACAATTCCTTCTTCGACTGCCGCCCTTGTAGCATGAAGAGCGTCTTCGACTCTGGCTTTCTTTTCTTTCATTTCGGTTTCCGTAGCGGCACCGACATTTATCACGGCAACGCCGCCTATTAATTTCGCAAGCCTTTCCTGTAATTTTTCTTTATCGTAATCCGATGTAGATTCTTCTATCTGTGCCCTAATCTGTTTGACCCTTTTTTCTATATCGGTTTTTGAACCTGCTCCATCGACTATCGTAGTGTTGTCTTTATCTACGGTTATTCTTTTTGCATGACCGAGATCCTTAAGCGTGATAGACTCGAGTTTAACGCCTATATCTTCGGAAATTACCTGTCCTCCGGTTAATGTAGCTAAATCTTCAAGCATAGCCTTTCTTCTGTCGCCGAAACCCGGAGCCTTAACGGCGCAGCAGTTCAGCGTGCCCCTTAATTTATTAACGACAAGCGTTGCAAGGGCTTCTCCTTCGACATCTTCCGAAATTATAATAAACGGGCGTCCCGATTTTGCGATTTGTTCGAGAATAGGCAGTAAATCTTTCATCGCAGATATTTTCTTTTCGTTAATCAAAATATACGGGTCGTCCAAAACGCATTCCATTCTTTCGGAATCCGTCACAAAATAAGGCGATAAATAGCCTCTGTCGAATTGCATTCCCTCTACCACTTCAAGCGTCGTTTCCATGCTTTTCGCTTCTTCTACCGTAATAACGCCTTCTTTGCCTACCTTGTCCATTGCTTCCGCTATAATAGAACCTATCGTCTCGTCGTTATTTGCGGAAATAGTTCCTACCTGGGCTATTTCTTTTTGATCCTGTATGGGCTTGGATATCTTTTTAAGTTCTTTCACGATTTCTTCTACGGCTTTGTCTATTCCTCTCTTAACGTAAATAGGACTTGCTCCGGCAGTAACGTATTTGACTCCTTCTTTATATATAGCCTGGGCTAAAACTGTAGCGGTGGTTGTTCCGTCTCCAGCCGTATCGGAAGTTTTGGACGCGACTTCTTTTACCATTTGAGCGCCCATATTCTGAAACTTGTCGGATAGTTCAATCTCTTTCGCTACGGTAACGCCGTCTTTAGTAATTGTGGGAGAACCGAACGATTTTTCTATAACTACATTTCTGCCTTTAGGTCCGAGCGTAACTTTAACGGCGTCTGCAAGAGCATTGACCCCGCTAAGAATTTCGGCTCTGGCTTCCGATGAAAATTTTAATTCCTTTGCCATAATTATTTTACTCCTTATAATTTAAAATTATTTAGTTTTTAAAAATTCTATTTCTCTACTATCGCCAAAATATCGTCTTCTTTCATAATGAGATATTCTTTGTCGTCGATTTTAACGTCGTTGCCCGAATATTTTGCAAATAATACGATATCCCCTACTTTTACGTCCATAGGGATTTTCTTTCCGTCTTCCGTAATTCTGCCGTTTCCTGCGGCTACGACCTTACCCTGCATAGGCTTTTCTTTAGCGGAATCAGGAATAAATAATCCTCCTTTGGTTTTTTCTTCTTCCTGAAGCCTTTCTACTAAGATTCTGTCCTGTAACGGTTTAACTTTCATAAACTTCTTCTCCTTATTAATTATTAATTTATTTTAATTTTTACAAATGTCGTCAAAGAAATGATTAGCACTAATATTGTTTGAGTGCTAACCCTTTTAATATACACTTATGTTTTTAAAAAAACAATATTGCAAATCTTTTAACGATTGCTATAATTATAAAGTATTTTTTAAAATAATCTGGTTTAAGTTAAATTTTCTTTATTTTTTGCAGTTTATCATTGATTTAATATGTTTTACTCTATTTTATATTTTTATTATTAAAGAAATATCAAATATGATATAATTAATTTATTAAAAATATCCTATAATAACAATGAAAAGCTATATTCTGACCGTAAAAGGTTTAACGAAAAATTTTGGCCGCTTTCAAGCCTTAAACAATGTTACTTTTAATATAAAATATGGGGATTTTTTCGGGCTTATAGGACCGAACGGGGCGGGGAAATCTACTCTTTTAAAAATACTTTACGGCATCGTCATTCCGGATTTCGGTTCTACCTTTATCTCCGGCTTAGATCTTAAATACGATTATAAAAAAATCAAGTACAACCTCGGCATCGTTCCTCAGGACGATAATTTAGACGAAGACTTGAGCGTTTACGAAAACCTTTTAATATATTCGATGTATTTCGGAATACCCAGAAAAGAATCTATTAAAAAATCCACGGAGCTTTTAAAATTTTTTAATTTAGCCGATAAAAAATATTCTAAAGTTGCGGCTTTATCCGGAGGATTGAGGAGGAGGCTTATGATTGCAAGGGCTTTAATAAACAATCCGTCTTTAATCATATTAGATGAACCTACAAGCGGATTAGACCCTGAATACAGGCAGAATATCTGGGGCAGGTTAAAAGCATTGAACGAAAACGGCGTTACTATTCTTATGTCCACGCATTATATGGAAGAAGCCGAAAAGCTTTTTAAAAATATGATAATACTGAATCACGGAAATATCGTAATGAACGGAGCGATTAAGGACATTACCTCAAATAAAAAATCTTTAGAAGAAATCTTTCTCGATATTGCTAAAAATTAAGTGAAAATAATAAGAAAAATAGCCGATATAAATTCCAATTTAAGTCTAAGGTCATTTACGGTTTTTTACAGAAACTATATGGTCTGGCTTAAGTATTATAAGCCGGGCGTAATAGGCGATATTCTTGAGCCTCTTTTATATCTGGCGGCGCTCGGATTCGGAATAGGCAAGTTTATACACCGCATAGACGGAATATCTTACGTTAAATATATCGTTCCGGGGATAATCGCATCGTCGTCCATGTACGCGGCGGCATTCGAATCGACGTTCGGAGCATATACGAGAATGGTTACTAACGGAATATACGAGGCTATTCTTCTTACACCGGTAGGAATAGAAGACATAGTTTCCGGTGAAATTCTCTGGGGGACGGCAAAGGCATTTATGAGCGGGGCGGCGGTTTTAATAATAGGGGCTGTTTTTGGATGGACTATGTCCCCTTTCGTTTTTTTTATTCCTGTAATTATCGTTCTAAACGGTATTTTATTTTCTTCGTTATCGCTTTTGATAACGTCGTTTTCCCCTTCTTACGATTTTTTTTCTTATTATTTTACCATTGCAATATCGACGATGTTTCTCTTTTCCGGAGTATTTTATCCTGTTTCTTCTCTTCCTTATTTAGTAAAATATTTCGTTTATATTATGCCTTTATATTATACCGTAAGCATAATGAG
>JAJYYS010000023.1 GCA_021800745.1 bacterium | reverse complement strand
TTTTCAGTGATGGCTATCAGATAATCGTTTTCGGAAGAAAGCAGGTCCATAGAGACGACCGCGTCGTTTTTGGAAAGCCTTATTCCTCTGACCCCCATAGCCCCTCTCCCGAGAGTTCTAAAACCTTCTATATCGGCGCATATCGATTTGCCCATTTTCGTAGCTATCGTTACGAGCTGGTTTTTTACGCTGTTATCGGCAATCCTGGTGCTTATTACTTCATCGCCGTCTTTAAGCTTTATGGCTATCAAACCGTTTTTCCTGATATTTGCAAATTTATCCAAAGAAGTTTTTACAATCTGTCCGTTTTTCGTCGCAATAAAAATAGAGAAGTTCTTATCAAAACTTTCAATGGGGAGAACCGAAGAAACGGTCTCTTTTTCTTTTAAATTAAGAAGATTTACTATCGGTTTCCCCTTTGAAGTTTTCAGGGTTTCCGGAATATCGTAAACGTTTAATTTATATGCGTTTCCGAAGTTTGAAATAAATAAAATATTATCGTGGGTATTTGCGCAAAAAGAGTTTGATACAAAATCTTCTTCTTTCGATTTAATGCCGGTTTGTCCCTTGCCGCCTCTGTTCTGCGCCTTAAACGTGGAAAGCTTGGTTCTTTTAATATATCCGTTTTCGGTCATCATAACTATCATGGCTTCATTCGGTATGAGGTCGATAAGCGTCGTTTCGTTTTCTTCCTGCACTATCTCAGTTCTTCTGGCATCGCCGAATTTATCCCTGATAAGTTTAAGCTCTTCTTTAATTACCTCTTTTATAAGTTTCTCGCTGGAGAGAAGCTCCCTTAATTTTTTTACTTTATCGAGTATTTCTTCATATTCTTTAATTATATGCTCGCGCTCCAGATTGGTAATCTTTTCCAATTTTAAATCGAGAACCGCTCTGGCTTGAATATCCGAAAAGCTATACTTTTGCATAAGGCGCTCTTTGGCAACGGCTGGGGACTCCGAGGTCTTTATCTGCTCTATGACTTCGTCGATATTTTGAGCCACAATCCTGAAAGCTTCCAATATATGGAGGCGCGCTTCCGCTTTTTTTAATTCGAATATCGTCCTTTTTATAACTATTTCTTTCCGAAAATCCACAAAAAGGGACAGCATGTCTTTTATATTTAATATTTTCGGCTGATTGTTCACTATTGCAAGGAAAATTACCCCGAATGTTTCTTCGAGCTGAGTATGCTTAAAGAGGTTGTTTATTACGACCGTTTCGTTTGCGTCCCTCTTTAATTCTATAACCACTCTCATCCCTTCCCTGTCGGATTCGTCGCGAAGGTCGGATATGCCTTCGAGCTTTTTTTCCTTTACGAGTTCAGCTATCCGTTCAAGTATTTTCGACTTGTTAACCTGATAAGGTATTTCTGTTATTATTATTTTAGATTTTTCAAAGTGGTATTTTGCTCTTACCTTGACAAGCCCTCTTCCCGTATTAAAATAATTATTTATTCCGGTATAACCGTAAATTATTCCGCCTGTAGGAAAATCCGGACCCTTTATTATCGATTTTAATTCGTCTATACCGCAGTCGGAGTTATCTATGAAGTAAAGAGTCGCGTCTATCGATTCCGTAAGGTTATGGGGCGGAATATTAGAGGACATTCCCACGGCTATACCCGACGAACCGTTTACGAGAAGGTTTGGAAACTTGGCGGGCAAAACGGACGGTTCCTGCAATGAACCGTCATAGTTCGGAGTAAAATCTACCGTTTCAAAATCGATGTCGTCCAATAAAAACGACGAAAGTTTGGTCATCCTGATTTCCGTGTATCTCATAGCCGCAGGCGGGTCGCCGTCTATAGAGCCGAAATTTCCCTGTCCGTCCACGAGAGGATATCTTAAAGAAAAATTCTGGGCCATCCTGACGGTTGCGTCATAAACAGCCGCATCGCCGTGCGGATGATACTTACCGATAACGTCGCCGACGATTCTTGCCGATTTTTTATAAGGCTTATTAAAATCGTTGCCCAAATCGTTCATGGCAAATAGTATTCTTCTGTGGACGGGCTTTAATCCGTCTTTAACCTCTGGAAGCGCTCTGCCGATTATAACGCTCATTGCGTAATCTAAATACGACTGCCTCATCTCGTCTTCGATATTGATGTTGATAATGCTCTTTTGATCCAAAATTTTCTCCTTGTCTTGTTATGTTTTGCCTATTATAATTTTTATTACCCGCCTATCCCGTTCATAAAATCGTTAGCCCATAATACAGATTCCCGTTTCTTGGCTTTCTCGTTAAAGTTATGCTTAAAACGTTTTGATTTAATAATATCTTCTATATTTTTAAAAACGGCTTCGTCGTCGTTTTGCCTTATGATATTTTTAATATTATACTCGTTATCGTAAAAAAGACAGAGCCTTAAATTTCCCGATGCGGTAAGCCTTAACCTATTGCAGTCCCCGCAAAAATGCTCGGATAAAGGGCTTATGAACCCTATTACCGCTTTGCCGTCTTTGAATCCGAACGAACGGCTGACGCCGCCATAAACCCCCTCTTTGCCGGAAGGCAGAATTTCCGCCGGATTGCCGGCATTATTATCGGCCGGGTTGCCTTTAATCGGCCTGAAATCATCGAATTCGGACATGATTTTTTCTTCCGTTTCTTTAGACAATACCGCTTCTGCAATATTGCCGCCTATAGGCATATATTCGATAAATCTTAAATTAAGCTCGAATTCTTTTGCAAAATTAACGAAATCTATTATCTCGTCGTCGTTTATGCCTCTTATTAAAACCGTATTTATTTTTACTGGATTAAAACCCGTTTTTTTCGCAAGTTTTATGCCTGACAAAACGTCTTTTAAACTGCCCGTCCTTGTAATCCTGCGAAATCTTTCTTCTTTTAAAGAATCGAGGCTAATATTAATTCTTTTAAGTCCGGCATTATAAAGTTCTGAAGCATATTTTTCCAAAAGAATTCCGTTGGTAGTCATAGAAATATCTTCTATGCCTCTTATACTGCCTATGTTTTCTATAAAACCGGTCATGCCTTTTCTGACCAAGGGTTCTCCGCCGGTAATCCTTATTTTGTTAACTCCGTGATTTGAAAGAATGTTTACCAATCTTAAAATATCTTCGTAAGAAATTACCTCATCGTGATTTAACAGGGAAACTCCGCTTTCGGGCATACAATAAACGCATCTTAAGTTGCACCTGTCCGTTACGCTTATTCTTAAATATGTTATCTGCCTGCCGAAATTGTCGATTAAAGGTTTTAATTTTTGCATTTTTACATTGTCCTAAAATAACCCGAAGAACGACTCCGGGTTTTTAATCTTTTTTTCCTTTTTTACGGCGGTAGGTTCTGTTCCCTCAACATAAGGCATAAGCACGGGGTCTTTATAGCTTGAATCGGCAATCAGACCTGTATGCGGGTTAATTTCCGCAAAAACAACCCCTTTCGGTATTGCAAAGGCCTCCGGAGGATAAATATCAAGCGCTTTGGACATATAAGAATCCCATATAGGAGCGGCGGTTATAGCGCCGACCATAAACCTGCCCATTGAATGAAAATCGTCCCGTCCGGTCCAGACCCCGGTTACCAAAGAAGAAGTATATCCCATAAAAATTCCATCCCTGTACTGGCTCGACGAACCGGTTTTTCCGGCTACATAAGGCGTAATCTTTCTTATATTGGAAATGGTAACTCCGGTGCCGTTCGTAATAACTCTTTCCAGCATATTAGTCAGCACGTAAGCAACCTGAGGGGATAAAACCTGCCTGCATTCCGGTTTATAATCATAGAGGCTTTTGCCGCCGGGCGTTAATATTTTAATAATAAAAACAGGCTTGCATTCTTTTCCGCCGTTAGCAAAAGCTGCATACGCGTCGGTCAAATCTATGAGCCGGACGCTTGAAGAACCCAAAGCCATAGTTAAATTTTTAACTACGTTATGTATCCCCATTTCATCGGCTAAATGCGCAACTTTATCTACGCCTACTTTTTGCAGAAGTTTAACGGCTACGACGTCTATTGAATGCGCAAGTCCTATAAGCAGTGTCGTTGGTCCGGTAAATCTTCTCGAAAAATTATGAGGCTTGTAATATTTCCCGGGCACCCCGGTAGGATATATTACGGGGGTGTTGTTTATAATCGAAGAAGGGGTATAGCCTAAGGTCAGGGCCTCCGCATAAACTATGGGCTTAAAAGCCGAACCGGTCTGCCTTTTTGCATAAAGCGCCCTGTTAAACTGAGTCTGGCTGAAGCTGTACCCGCCGACCATAGCTTTTACAAATCCGTTTTGCGGGTCTATAGAAATCAAAGCTCCTTCTATAACGTTTTTTTCCTCTAAAGAAAAAACCGGCGTCCCGTTATTAACGTAACCGTCGAATTTAACGAGTATTTCGTAGCCGGGCTTTAAAACCTGGCCGACGTTGCCGATTGTCCTGTATGTAAAATAAACATAACGCTGGAAATGCGAAGCCCACTTCATATTGGACACGGGCAGAAGACC
The DNA here is from genome assembly GCA_021800745.1 of bacterium. The sequence goes on along the minus strand of JAJYYS010000023.1, from coordinate 10,397 downwards.
TCTAAATTTCCCGACCGAAACAAAAGCAGTCTGACCGTCTTTGGAAATTCCGGTAACGAAACCTTTATAGATGCCGCCTTCGTATAAATAATTTATAAGGCTTTTTTCTTCGTTAATTTTATTCTGCATTTCCCCGTAGCTAAGCTTTTTTAAAGGCCCGGTGTAGCCGTATTCATGGGAAAGATTTGTTAAGCCGGTCTTTACGGCTTTATCGGCATACCGCTGCGCCCTTGCGCTTAAAGCCGCATATATCCTGAGTCCGCCTTCTTTATAAACGGGCTTGCCGTATTTATTTATAATATCCTGTTTAATGTAAGCAAGGTAATAAGGGGCGACACCGTAATATTTAAAGAAATTATGAAAAACAAGCTTAGTGCCGTAAGCAGTTTCAGCCTGAGCTTTCGATATGAATCCGTCGTTTGCCATCTGCTCCAGAACATATTTCTGCCTTCTTTTGGCGTCTTTAAGATGAATATAGGGGTCTAAAAACGACGGCGCCTGCGGAAGACCGCCTAGCATAGCCGCCTGGGCAAGGTTAAGCTTCCAAACGGGAACTCCGAAATACGTAAGGGAAGCCGCCTGTATTCCATAAGCATTGTTCCCTAGATAAATCTGGTTTAGATAAATATCTAAAATATCGTTTTTAGATAAATTGTCGGCAACCCTATATGCCAGAATAGCCTCGCGCAGTTTCCAGATATACGACCTTTCATAAGGAACGAGGAGGGTTTTTGCAACCTGCTGCGTTATCGTGGAACCGCCTTCGACGATATGTCCTGCCAAAAGATTTACGATAAAAGCTCTCGCTATGGCTTTGTAATCGAGCGGGCCCTGATTGTAAAAATTTTTATCTTCCGCCGCTAAAAAAGCCTCTCTTACCTGCAGAGGAATATCGGAAAAAGGAACGACCTCCCTGTTTACCGAACCTAAATAACCCACTAATTTCCCGCTTGCCGAATATACGTAATTAACTTCTTTGGGATGGTAGTCCTTGAGGGAAACAATATTGGGAACGGAAGAAGCGAGCAAATAATATAATACGGTAAAAATTATTACGGGGGCAAAAATTAAGATAAAAAGTCCGGCAAAAATTATTTTTACTAATTTATTCTTTCCTTTTTTCGGTTTATTCGAATTATTTCTGCTTGCGCTTTTATTATTTTTATTGTTTATAGGCATATATTTTATAAATTAATTACCGGCATATTAAATTTTTTGCACATTTTTATATTATACAATATTAATTTTAACTTTGAAAGTTCGAAGCGGATTGAACGGAAATGTTTTTATTATTCGAGGGTAATCGAAGGCGAAGCCTCTTTTTCTTTAGCGCTCTTCGAGCCTTTCAGCAGGAAAATAACCGGTATAGAAACGGCAAAACATACCGCCATAAATATAAAAGCTAAATTAAACGCAATCATCGTGGATTGCTGCGTAACCATCCCGTTAATTAAGGCAAGAACTTTTTTGACGGGGGGATAAAATACGAATGAATGCGTAATTTCGGCGGCTCTCCGTAGAGACAGCATCGTTTGCGTATTGACGCTTATATTTTCGGCAAGCACGGAATGAGCCATCTGGGTATTGTTATCTATCATCGTAGCAAGTATAGCGATGCCGATAGAACCGGCAACCTGCCTTATTAAATTAAATAAACCGGCGCCGTCTATTTTATATCTGTTTTCAAGGGTGATTAACGAAGACGTCATAAGGGAAACTATGATTAACCCGAAACCCAAACCCTGTGTAAACTGGGGCCAAAAAACGTCCCAGAATCCCATATTAAGACTCATGGAGCCTATCTGAATCGAAGATATAATAGATAAAATAAATCCTATAAAAACTAAAATTTTTGGACCTACTTTATTAAACAGCCTTCCTGTCAAAGGCATGCTTATAACCATCGCAAGACCCCTAGACATTATCGCAATGCCTGCATCGTATGCGGAATACCCCATTATTTTCTGCAGAAACATCGGCAGAAGAAAAAGGCTCCCGAATATTCCGAGGCTGAATACCATAGACAAAAAAGAGTTAGCCGATAAATTGATATCTTTTAAAACTTTAATGTTAACCGCGGGATTTTCCGCTATAAGTTCCGTTACGACGAAAAGTATTGAAGCTATTACCGATATTATAGTCAAATTCACGATATAGCTCGAAGAAAACCAGTTTTTATACTGTCCGTCGGTTAAAACTATCTGCATAGCCCCAAGGCCTACGGTCAGAAAAATTATTCCGAGCCAGTCAACTTTTCCTTTGAGCCTTTTCATTAAAGGATGGTCTTCTATTATTAAATAGATAAGTATTAAATTTAATAACCCTATGGGGAGATTTACGTAAAATACCCACGGCCACGAATAGTTGGTTACTATCCAGCCGCCGATATACGGGCCTATTGCAGGCCCTAGGACTATCGCAAGGCTGAATATAGCCATAGCCTTGCCCTGCTCTTTTTTTTCAAAATTTTCGGCAAGGTAGGTCTGCGACAAAGGTATAAGAGCTCCCCCGCCGACGCCCTGCAGGAGGCGGAAAAGAACTATGGAGTCTAAATTCCATGAAAGTCCGCACAATACCGAACTTACGGTAAATAAAAAAACGGAAGATATGTAATAATTTTTCCTGCCGAAACGCGAACTAAAAAAACTGACGAGAGGCATTAAAATAACGCCCGAAAGCATATAACCCGTAACAACCCATGTAACCTGCTCTATCGAAGCATCCATTGCGCCCTGTATATAGGGCAGGGCGACGTTTACTACGCTCATATCCATACTGTAAAGCGTAGTGCTGGGAATTACCGCTAAAACTATAAGCCATTTATTTTTCAAATCCATGATAAATCACTTTTCTATTTTTACGTATGGTTCTACCGATAATCCGGGATACAAAGGGGTTTTGGAATAAAATTTCCTTTTTAAATTAATTTTTACCGGAACTCTCTGTACTACTTTTATATAGTTTCCGGTCGCATTTTCCGGCGGAAGGAGGCTGAATACAGAACCGGTTCCGGACTGAAAACTTGAAACGGTTCCATGAAAAACCGCATTCGGATAAGAATCCACCTTTATAATAACCGGTGCGCCTATTTTTATATTATTTACGTCCGACTCTTTAAAATTAGCCACTATCCAAACTTTACGAAGATTGACTACATTTAGGTAGGGAATACCCGGCATAACGTAACTTCCGACGTTTACGTTCTTTTTAGTCACATATCCGTTGCAGGGCGCATAAACTACGGTTCTGTGAAGATTAATTTGGGCTATTTTATAGGCGGCTAGGGCAGATTCCGCAAAAAATGCTCTGGATTTCAATGCGGTATTTAATTCCGATATGCTTGCGGCAATCTGAGTAAGGCCTGCTTCGTCCGCGCCGACTTTAGCCTGCGTCATTCTGTATTTGGTAGCCATTTCGTCAAACATAAGCTTTGAAGCGGCTTTTCCTTTAAAAAGATTATAATATCTTATATAATTCTGGCGGTCCAATTTTTCTAAAGCCTCGTCGGCTTTAAGCTGATATCTCGCTTTTGCAAGCGCGCTGTTCTGGACTAAAATAGACATCGATATCTGTTTTATCTGTTTTTTACTGGCTTTAAAACCGGCAAGCGACCTGTTTACGTCCTGAATGTAATCGGACCTGTCTATTTTAAAAAGCGGCTGTCCTTTTTTTACGAACTGATTTTCTTTTATATATACTTTTACGACTTTACCTTTAACCTGAGGCACAATAGGAACTATAGCGCTGCTCCCGTCCACGAATGCGTCGCTTGTCGTAACATGGGAGAATGAAAATTCAATGTTATGAAGTTCAAAAATAGTCCCGATTACTAAAACTACGATTATTGCTATTAAAACGTATTTCTTTTTAATTCTGCTTTTTTTGCCGTTGCCGCCGGCATTTAAATTGTCCGCGTTATTCTCCATAATTATTCCTCCCTGTGTCTCTTTGAAGCCTCGCTAAATATATATCGAACCCGTAAAGCGAGTCGTAATAGTTTAATTCCGCATGTTTAAGGTAAGTTTCGGCGTCTAACACCTCTGTTGACGTCGTGGTTTCCTGCATATACTGCAAATCGGTAATCTTAAGATTCTCTTCAGCCTGTTTAACGGATAATTTTGCGGCTTTAATATTTTTAAAAGCAGTCCGAAGATTTAATAAATCGCTTTTGACCTCCAGCCTGACGCTGTTTATGTAAGTTCTAAGGTCGTATTTTAAAGCCGTCTTTTCGTGCCGTTCTTTTTGATAATTATCCGAAGTTTTAAACCAGTTAAACAGCGTCCATTCAGCGCTTAAGCCTATTATTTTATTTGCTTGATTTGAAAATTCGTTGCTTGACGCAAGCCAGTTCTGCCCCGCCTGCGAATATGCGGCAAAAGCCGATACCTGGGGATAATATCTGCTGTCTGCAATTTTTTCCTTAAGGTTCGCCTGCTTAATTTTAAATCTGAAGATTTTTAATCCCGGCCTGTGTCTCAGAGCATAAACAAAAAGAGAGCTTAACCCGTATCTTTTAAAATTAACGTAACGTATATTTTTAAATCTGTCCTTTGCGTTAATGTTTTGGTTAAGAACGGTGTTAAAATTAGACACCGCGATATTTAATGCGGATTCAGACGACGTCTTATACTGCACGGCATCGGCAAGGGCAACTTCGGATTTCAGCAAATCGTTATAAGGAATCACGCCCTGTTTATAAAGGAGTTTTGCCTGCATTTCGTGGGATTTTAAAGATTTTACCTGTTCGCCGGCCACTTTTAACTGCTCCTGCGCCCTTAAAACGTTAAAATAAGCTACCTTTACGCCTTCTATAACGTTTAAGACGGCTTCCTGCTTCTGTACCCTAGATATATTTATGCCTATTTTTGCAAGTTCCCTGGCGTCCAAAAGGGCAAAGCCGGTAAAAATCGGCTGGGTTATTTCAAGGTTCCAGTTAAAATTTGCAACCGAATTCATAGGGATTCGCGGCGGAAAATACATATATCCGTTCGGCCCGCCAAGACCGGTAAAAACCGGTACTTGATTATGAGGGGTGGCAAGATAAGGCTGATATTCCATTCTCGACGCATTGTAGTTAAACGAAAGTTTCGGCAGCATGCCTGCGGTAGCGGCGTTAAAATTCGCCTGCGATGATTTTATCCTCTGGGCGGCGCTTTTGATTAAATCGTTGTTTTTCAGCGCCTGCCTGACCGCCCTGTTTACGGTATATACGCCGTTTTTTGTTATATGCGGGCGGGTATTGCTGTTGCGTACAAGCGGGAACGTGCCTTGTTTTGCTTTAGCGTTAACGGCTAACGGAAATATAAAATTTATTAAATTGAAAATAAGAAATAAAAAAACGGACGTAATTATATACTTTTTCATTTTTATCGCCTTAAGTAAATTATACCGCTTATTCGCCGGCAGATGCTTTCTTAATAAGCGGAACTAAATCTTTTAACACCGGATTTTCGCCGTTAAGGCTATAATTCATCCACGTGCCATTTCTTCTCGTTTTGACAAGGCCTGCCTTTCTCAATATGCCTAGATGAAAAGAAAGGTTGGGCTGTGATATTTTAAAAATTTCCTGAAATTTACAGACGCACATTTCTCCGTTATCGATTAAAAGCCTGATAATTTCGAGCCTTACCCTATCCGATAAGGCGTAAAAAACATCCCTTAATTTATCGATTGACATATCGCCGGCCGTAATTCCGCCGGCGCTTTTTAAACTCTTTAACTGTTCTTTCATATCTTTTCTTTTTGAATAATGCGCCGTAAAAGTTTACGGCGCTAATTTAGCTGTTTATTCAGTCCTGATTATCAGCAGCAGGAACCTTTTTTCTGGTTTTTTGCCGCTTTTTCCATGGCCTGTTTTATTTCTTCTTTGTCGATATCGCCTTCAATTTCAACGGAAAGGCTTCCGAAATCTCCTTCTTTCAAAGAAATAGATTTTATTCTGGCTTTCTGCGAATCGTTAAGGCAGTCGCATTTTCCGGTATTGCAATTTTTTATGCTTTTTTCCATATCGCTTTTCTTAACTTCCGCGGAATTCAACTCGACGAGCACCCCGTTTTCAAGATTTTTTATATCGACGACTGCCTCTTTGGGGGTCGTTTTTTTGGCGCTTCCGGAACCGCATCCGCAAGAATTCATATTGTTTCCAGACATTTATACCTCTTTATTTAATTAATTGAACTTTTAAACCGTGCACGATTTAGTTTAATTTATATTATAGTTTCATTATATAAAAATATTTTTATATAGTCAAGAGAAATATAAAAAAAATTTTATATAATAGACATTAAAACCATAAGTAACCCAAAAATTGTTATTATCCATCCCTGATATAATCTTAAGGTTCTGGTATTCAAAATGCGGGATGTTATTGCTCCGAGTTGAGACCCCGTTATTGCTCCGGACCCCAGAAATATACAATATAATAAAATATCCCGGTTTATTTTAATGTAAGAAAAATGTATTATTGCTCCGATAGAAGACGTTAATATCATTGCGGATAATATCGTCGCAAAAGCAATTCTAGGAGGTATCAGCTCAACCGACGTCAGAAACGTTCCCGATATCATGCCTATTCCAATCCCCGCAAATCCCGAGAAAAATCCGGCAATCAAAGACATTGCGGCTGTTATTTTCGGGTGGGGCAACAGAAGTTCATTCGGACTTCCTTTATAGTTTCTTAATGCATCTGTTCCGATTATTTCTGTTTTTTTTGTTTGTTTGTTTGTAAAATACAGGGATAAAAAACCGATAATGGTAACAATGAATGCGAAGAATATTTTAAAACCCCTTACGTTTACATAATTAGACGCTATAGAACCTATTATTACGCCCGGCGGCATAAAACCGGCAAGAACGGCAAACAATTTTTTGTTTACGGTTTTTTCTTGCAAATGCTTTATGGTGCCTCCCACGGAACTGACAATTATTGTAAAAAGACTTAGGCCGCTTGATTCAACCGGAGATAAATGCATATAAAAAATAAAAAACGGCACAAGTAAAATGCCTCCTCCGAGACCGACTATATTTGCTATAAATCCGATAACTGCTGAAGCTATAAACAATGTCGTTAAAACAAACGGTAAATTCTGCATAATATTATTGTCTTACTGCGGCTTGTTTCGCACTTTTTAACATATATTAAATACTTCAATAAATAAGCATTATATAGCTAAAGTATATCGCAATATTTTTATAAATCAAAAATTTTTTATATATTGAATATATCTTGTATTATGCTATAATTTTATGTAAATAAATTAAAATAGAATGGGGGGATATGCCTTATAAAGCCGATACGGTAGCTTTTTCGGGCCTTTTGCAGTGGGAGGCCGTCGAAAAACTTATAGAAGACGTTAAAAACTCCGGCTCGCAATGGCATTACGTCTATACCCAGGCTGACGACGAAAAGGGCGAAATGGATGCCGACGCGGCAGCCGGATTTTTAAAGGAAAGGGTGGACGAAATAAAAAATCTGGATAAGATTTGCGGATGGTTTTACGTCCACACAAAAGACGAGCCGTCTATAATAAAAATTTATCATCCGAGAATGTCCGGAGGCGGCTGTTCTTTAACGACGCCCCCGCCATGGATTATCGTTTCCAAGGAAAAACCTGAAGATATAGCCGACCTGGAGTCTTACAAGCCCGTAGTAAAACCGGCGAAGAAATGGCTTAACGGTCGCTTTGCTAAGCACTGATTAAATCGTCTTTGCTAAGCATGGGGTAGCGCTTTTTATTTAATGTGTATAATTTGAAATTGTAATTTTTTGCCGAAGCTCCTATAATTGCATCTGCAAGCTCTATTTTATTGGACTTTCTATATTTATTTATATATATACCGGCTAATTCGCCTATTCGTTTATTTATATCTAAAAAATAAAAACTTTCTATGAGTTCACGGGTTTTTCTTTCCTCTTTGTCCGTCATTCCCGAATAAACCTCCGCAACCTGAATGGGAGTTATATATATTTTGCCTGATGTTTCTTCGGCTAAGCGTTTTGCGTCAGTCACTATTGTTTCTTTACCTCTTAATATCCAAATGATAATATCCGTATCAAAAATTATCAATTCTATTTCCCTTTCTTAATTTTCTAATAAAATCGTTAATTTTAAAATCGGGGTTGTCTTTCCACGCGCCCTTAGAGTCGTCTATGGCGTCTGATATTTTATTACTTTTATTCACCAAGTTTTTTTTGAGATTTTCTCTTATTATTTGAGATGCGCTTTTACCTAAAATCAAACTTTCTTTCTTTAAAATTTCGTATATTTCATCGTCTAAGTATATTTGCGTTCTTCTCATTAAAGCTCCTCTTTTTATGAATTTAATCATTTATAAATTTACCAATATGATGTATATTATAACTTATTATACATCATATTTATAGATTATAAAACGAAAATAATTATTTTCATTATTTATTTACAGAAGGTTGCGATTAGAGAATCAGTTTATTTTCTTAGTTAATATTGCTGTCATATAGCCGATACGGACATTTGTAACAAGATACACGGGGGTATGGTTCTGACCGGTAGAAAAGTATATCTCCAAACTTCCCTTGTGTGAAAAAACTCCGTTAAAGTTAAGAAACACCTTTACTTTTATAGTATTAAATTTCCCGGCCGGCGTGTCTATGTTGTAATAACCTTCCGCTTTTACAAGAACTAAGTATCTTTTGCGATTTTCATATACCGGCACATAATAGTCTTCGCCTTTATTCAGATTAATAAGTCTAATGAAATACAAAGCGCTTAAGGCATCCTGCGTATCGTTAAAAGAAAGGAACGGTTTCCATGGTACATTAATTCTATCTTTATACAGCGCCGGTTTATTGTGTTTTTCGTCTGAACTTAACATTTTCAGAAACTTTTCTTTTTTTAAACTTTTCCATGCAGTTTTGTATTGGCCGGCTTTAATCAAATGTCTATAAGAACCGTTTAATCTTTCTTCCATAAAATCATTATGCGAGCCTTCATGTCTTTTCATTATTAAAAAATACGGATAGCATCTTTCGGGCGAGAAAAAACTTTCTGTAATATCATGCACATGATAAATAAAATTAAACCATTTCGCATTATATGCCTGGGCCGTAAAAACCATAATTTTTTTATTTTTGTAATAGCCTGGTTTTGCCGACAATACAGCTTTGCCGGCATCTATAGTATTCAGGTAGGTAACTTTATAGATAAGGGTCTCTTTATTATAAAAAGAATAAGATTTATCTTTTATAGATAATATGCGCCTTCGTTCTTTATCGGCTTTTTTAAGAAGCATCATAGTCTTATGATTTATTTTATAGTTCTCTTTAGAAAAAGCCTGATGAACACATGCGGTTATTTGAAATATTATAATGCAACAATAAAAAAATATTATTCGTCTTATCATAAAAGAATTGTTTATTAGACCTTATATTGCGAACTATTTATTAATTCTTCGCTCAGCCGCCATAATTTTGTCCTCGCATCTTTATCGTAGGCTATATCGTGCGGTTTCGCTATTTTTGAGTCGCTGAAATATTTTCCGGTTATGTTTTCTACGTCTTTAGAAACGGCTAAATAAACGGATGTCTTTGCTCCTTCCTGCGGACCTCTGCCGAAAAAACCGCCGACGGCGCCCCATCCCGCCCTTAAAAGTTTTGTATTTATTACTCCGGGATGCAGGCAGTTTACGGTGATATTTTTATCTTTTAGTTTTTCGCTTAACTCGATAGTAAAAAGAATATTGCAGAGCTTGGAAAGGCTGTAGGCTCTGTGGCCGTCGTATTTTAAAGGTTTTACGAGATTGTCGAAATCCATTTTTGAAGCGTGCGCGGTCGAACTTACGTTTATTATGCGGGCATGTCCTTCGCTTGCCGATTTAATAATTGGAAGAAGATTTAACGTTAGATAAAACATCGAAAGATGGTTTATCTGAAACGTCGCTTCTATTCCTTCCGGAGACAGGATGTAATCCTTCAAATAAACGCCGGCGTTGTTTATTAAAATATTTAAATTATCGTATCTTTTTTTAACCTCTTCGGAAAAACGATAAACCTCTTTTAGGGACAATAAATCGCAGACAAAATAATCCAAATTTTTAGCGCCGGTAATTGAGGAAATTTCATTTATCGTTTGTTTGCATCTGTCTTCGTTTCTGCCGTGAATCAGCACGAAAAAGCCTTTCTGCGCAAGAATAAAGGCGGTCTGTTTCCCTATTCCGTCGGTAGAACCTGTTATAAGAACGGTTTTCATAATTTTGAGTTTATTCTAAAAAGTGAAAAATAGTGAAAGAAAGTTCTGTTTAAGCGTATCTTTCTTCTTTAAGCGGGTCTGCTCCGTTGGAATAGCCTCTTTGCTCCCAGTACCCAAGCTCTTCTTTATCTAAAAAGGTAACCGTTTTTACCCATTTTGCGCTTTTATATG
>JAJYYS010000157.1 GCA_021800745.1 bacterium | reverse complement strand
CTTTTGCTCTGGATATTTATAATCTTTTTGATGATTTTTATCTTTACGATGTTCAATCATCACCCGCCTAAAACTAAAAAAATAATTTTTTCTTCATTAATAAAGGAAGTTAAGGCAGGCAACGTTAAAAGCGTTACCGTAGAATCCCACAATATAATAGGAATTTTTAAGAACGGGAAGAAATTTACCACGTATGCGCCTACTTATCCCGGACTAGTAACGCTTCTCGAAAAACATAACGTAGAAATAGACGCCAAACCGAAACCCGGTTCGCCTTGGTATTTCAGTTTTTTGATAGACTGGCTGCCTATGATTATAATACTTTTTGCGTTCTGGTATTTTTTCTGGAGGCAGATGCAGGGCGGGGCGGGAAAGGCGATGTCTTTCGGAAAATCTAAAGCGAAACTTTTAAACGACGGCACGAACAAAGTTACATTTAAAGACGTGGCGGGCATAGAAGAATCGAAGCAGGAATTGGAAGAAATAGTTGATTTTTTAAAAGACCCTAAAAAATTCACGAAACTTGGCGGGAGAATACCGCACGGCGTTCTTCTCGTCGGCCCTCCCGGAACCGGTAAGACGCTTCTTGCAAAAGCTATAGCCGGAGAGGCGGGGGTTCCTTTCTTCAGCATAAGCGGCTCGGATTTTGTCGAAATGTTCGTCGGAGTCGGCGCTTCGAGGGTAAGAGACCTTTTTGCACAGGGAAAGAAAAGCGCCCCCTGTATAATATTTATAGACGAAATAGACGCCGTCGGAAGACATAGAGGCGCAGGTTTAGGCGGCGGACACGATGAAAGAGAGCAGACGTTAAATCAGCTTCTTGTTGAAATGGACGGTTTCGAGCCCAACGAAGGCGTAATTTTAATTGCGGCTACCAACAGGCCGGACGTTTTAGACCCCGCCCTTCTTAGGCCGGGTAGGTTCGACAGGCAGGTCGTAGTTCCTAAACCCGACATAAAAGGCAGGGAAGAAATATTAAAAGTACATATCAAAGACGTGCCTTTAGATAAAGACGTAAATTTAAAAGTTATAGCAAGAGGAACTCCGGGATTTTCCGGCGCCGACCTTGCAAATATGGTCAACGAGGCCGCACTTTTGGCCGCCAGAAAAAACCAAACGGCTGTTACTATGGCAGACCTCGAAGAAGCTAAAGATAAGGTAATGATGGGAACGGAAAGAAGAAGCATGGTAATTACTGAAAAAGAAAAGAAAGTTACCGCTTATCACGAATCGGGACACACCCTCGTCGCAAAACTTCTTCCAGGAACCGATCCTATTCATAAAGTCACCATAATTCCAAGAGGTATGGCAATGGGGCTTACCCAGCAGCTCCCTATTGACGAAAAACACAATTACGATAAAGAATACCTGCTTAACGAAATAGCTATTTTACTAGGCGGCAGGACGGCGGAGGAAATTATCTTCAATCAGGCGACTACCGGAGCTTCAAACGATATAGAAAGGGCTACCGATATCGCAAGAAAAATGATATGCGAATGGGGCATGAGCGAAAAACTCGGACCTATTACTTTCGGAAAAAAAGAAGAGCAGATATTTCTAGGAAGGGAATTCGCACAGCATAAGGACTATTCGGAATCCACCGCCGTGACTATCGACGACGAAGTCAAGGAAATTATAACTAAAAATCATGAAAGGGCGCGGGCTATTTTGACCGAAAATATCGATATGCTTAACGACCTCGCCTTGAAACTTATAGAAAAAGAGTCTTTGAACGGGAAAGAAATAGATGAAATTATTATCGCCCATAAGCCGGATTACAAAACCAACGAAGTTGAAGGCGAAAAGGACGATTCAGGCGGCAAAGGCGGTGAAACCGGCGAAGGTATAGATATCGAAGATTAATTAAATTATTATTGTATATGAAAGCATATCTCGTAGATATTCTGGACAGCCATATAGCTTTTAATGCGTTATCGGACATAGGGGTATCCGGAACCGGCAAAATTATTATGGGAGAAAAGCTTAAGTATATAATTATTAAGCTTAAAAATATAAATTCGACCGCGCTGAATATACTTAAACAGGAAGCTCTCAGTATAGGGGCCGAACTCGCCAATCACAAAGACGTCATAACGGGAAAGATTACGGTATCCGATTCTATTTTATTCGGCACGCCGGTACAATTAAGAATTATCGTAAAAAAAATAAAAACTCAGCAATTCGGTTTAAGCGAATTATCTGCGGAACTCGAAAATATACTTTCGGAATGCGATAAATCTTTCAAAAAATCTAATCCCGCAACGATAAGAACCAAAAAAGGCGACATAGTCTTTAACGGAAAAACTTATATAATGGGTATTCTTAACGTTACCCCGGATTCTTTTTCGGACGGCGGCAAATATTCGGATTATTCTTCCGCCGTTAAAAGAGGCGTCGAAATAGAAAAAGAGGGAGCCGACATTATAGATATAGGGGGCGAATCCACAAGGCCGTCGTCTCTGGAAGTCGATATTCAAACCGAAATAGACAGGGTCTGTCCAGTAATAGAGAAATTGTCGGAAATAACTTCTATTCCTATATCGATAGATACGAGAAAACCGGTGGTCGCAAAAGAAGCTCTGCATGCCGGAGCTTCTATAGTAAACGACGTATCCGGTCTTTCATTCGACGCCGAAGGAATGGCTAAGGTCCTGAAAAATACGGGGGCCCCGTATATTATGATGCATTCCAGAGAGAAATCCCCCGAAAATATGCAAAAAAATTTAGAAGCTTATGACGATATTTTTTATGAGATATTGTCTTATTTTAAAAACAAAGCCGAATATCTCGAAACTAAAGGATACGATACCGGCAATATTATACTCGACCCTGGATTCGGTTTTGCAAAATCCATAGACGATAACTATAATCTGCTGACAGGCATTACATCTTTTAAATCGCTTGGAATGCCTGTCCTGGCAGGCGTTTCAAGGAAATCGTTTATAAAACATATCGCCGGAAACAATAAAAACGAAATTTTAAGCGGAAATCTTGCGCTTGCATCTTATTTAAAACTTAAAGGCATCGATATAATAAGAGTCCACGACATAAAACAAACCTCGTCGGCATTGTCTTTGTTGGAAAGGATAACGGCATAGAATATGTTTTCTCTTTTGCAAAATTTCGGATGGCGCGATATAGCGGATATCATTATAGTCGCCTTTATAATATACAGGGCTATAACGCTCATTAAAGGAACCGGAGCGTTTCAGGTATTAGTAGGATTGATAATCGTCTTTGCGGTTTTTTTATTTGCCGTAGTATTTAAGCTTTATGCGACGGAATACATTTTCGGCAATTTTTTAAGTTCTATTATAATCGTAATAATAGTTCTTTTCAGAAACGAGATAA
>JAJYYS010000156.1 GCA_021800745.1 bacterium | reverse complement strand
CCGGTTAATTCGGGTTTATCTTCCCATCCCAATAAATAGCCGAAAGCGAATATTAAAAAGATGCCTAACGCAAATAATCCGATTCCGGTTATATATCCGTCGTAGCCCAACCACGGAATACCGAAAAGAACCGTCCCCTGCCCGATTTTTGTCTGAAGCTGGGCTCCAACAACCGTATTAAACCTCATTGACCAAACGCCTATTAACACTAAAAAGCCTATTATCACCGTCCATACTTTTGAATTTCTTACTTTTTTTGATATAAGCAGCAGTCCGGGTATAATAAGTCCAAGAGTTATCTGCATAAAATGATAATTAAAAGCTAAAACGCCGCCTGCGCCCGTGCTGAAAACCGAGTGCCATCCCTCGTATAAATCTTTCGGCGCATAAGAACGAACGGAATAAAGCCATTCTATTAAGTCGAAAAACAGGTCGAATCCTATCACCAATAACAAAATTTTATTAAGCGCATACACGGTTTCCGACTTCACCTTATTTTTATCGGAATAAAACGAAAAACCTATTACGTATAAAACGCCCATAAGCGCTATACCCGAAACGATAGCCGACGTTATAAACAAAACCGGTATAAGCGGGTTCGACCACAACGGTCTTGCTTTTATAGCGCCGAATAGAAATCCGACGTAGCCGTGAAATAAAAATGCTAGACCTATGCCTAACGCCGCGATAATCATAAGAGCTTTATGGTCTTTTTTTGCCGCTTTTTCCGATAAATCTTTATTGCCGAGCGTAAAGAAGTCTGCTAATTTTCCCCTGAAACCGCTGTCTTCTGCCGCTCTCTTTATATTTGAAACCCTGAACAGATAAAACATTTCGAAAAGCATAAGAATTATATAAAGCGTCCAGATTATAATAAACATACCGAGAGGCGAGTATGGAAAATGGTCCCTGAAATACAGTTCCCAAACCGCCCTTGACGGCTGAAGCGCATCTGCTAAAGGCGCCTGCGCCGCAAGTATAAGCATCGCAAAACTGACTATCGCCGCAAGTTTAGCTAACGGCCTGAATTTTTCCATTCCAAAAAGGTGCGACAGCGACGCAACGACAAACGACCCTGCGACAAGACCGGATAAAAAAGGATAAATTACTATCGGCAAACCCCATACCGGATTTTCTAAAAAACCGTTTAATAAAATCATAATATTTTGCTCCTTCTTTAAAATTTTAAAATTAAATCTCGATTTTAATGTTAACCTTTATAAGGGTCTTCTTTTTCTTCCACTAACGGCAGTAAGGCTTCTCCGCCTAATTTCTGATATGCCGTCGTGTTAAAAGACATCGCGTAGGTATAAACCATCTTAACCTCTTCAGAGTTAGTCGGATCGACTAATATCCCGTTTAAATCTATATAGAAAACCTGAGGATCGTTTCCAGTGGAAATTTTAAGTTTCGAAGTCTGATGTTTAGCTATCAGCCTTGAAACCTCGCTCTTGGGGTCGTTTAAATCCCCAAATTTTCTTGCCCTACCGACGCACGACGTAACGCAGGCGGGCATAAGCCCCCTGTCTATTCTGTGAACGCAAAATGTGCATTTATCGGCGGTATGCTGAACCGGATTGAAAAACCGCATATCGTAAGGACAGGCTTGAAGGCATGTTCCGCATCCTATACAGACGTTATAATCTATTAAAACTATCCCGTCCTGCCTCTTATAAGTCGCTTTAACGGGACATACCGTTACGCATGAAGGGTGATCGCAGTGATTGCACATCCTCGGCAGACTGAACTTCTTGATATCCGGCATAAAATTGCCTTCATCGGTTACAACGTCGCCTCCGGCATCCGGAATCATATGCCCCGTTTCCATTACCTGAACCACTGTCCTAAAAACCGTAAGAGGAACATTGTTTTCGCTTTTACACGCTATAACGCAAGCCTGGCATCCGACGCACTTTCTTAAATCCATAACCATCGCCCAATGATGTTTAGGTTTGGAGTCCTTAATAGTATAAAAATTATCGTGCCATATAGGAAGATTGTGGGGATTTTCTATAGTCCTCATCCACTCGTTCCATCCGTCTTTTACATCCTGCGACGGATTCATCCACCCCATCCATCTGTGATTTTTCAAAGCGCCGGTCGGGGCGCCTGTCCCTTTTTCGGGGGTGTTATGTCCGCTTTTTTTACCGTTCCCTTTTTTTAAAGGAGCCGCCAAGGCTTTGCTTGTTTCCGACAAGCCCGCGGCTCCGCCGACCGCCGCCGCCAATCCTCCTAACCCGAGCATTTTAATAAAACTTCTTCTTGCGCTCCCGCCTTTTTTTGCATCTTCTTTGCCGTCTAATTTTACGTTTTTACTTTCCGGAACGTTTTCCTTTTTCATTAATTTACCCCCTGCTTATATTAAAATTATCGTGAATAATAAAGTATAGTTTTATTTTTATCACGTAAATTCGTTGAATGAAATAATACAAAGTAGGATTTTTGTAGGAAAAAATCTGAAATGAGGTGAAGAAAAAATATTACGAAAACTTAAATTGCGGGTTTATTCTAAATTAATTTGAGGAGATTTGATTTTTATTATTTTTTAAGGAGATTAAGTTTAAAGAAAACAAGATCTACAAGGTCGGATTTGTTTATAAATCCTAATTTTTCCATTCCCCTTAAGCGGTGAGTAGCAACGGTTTTGTCGTTGATAAAAAGTTTTTCTCCTATTTCTTTGTTTGAAAAACCTCCTGCGACAAATATTAGCACCTCCTGCTCTCTCGGGCTTAAATTACTCCATAAATTTCGCAGAGCGCTTTCGCTTCCGGCGACTTTAGTTCCCCCGCCATCATATTCCCGATATTCTTTTTCCTTTTTGTCTTTATCTTTGCCTATTAAATCTTTCACTAAAGACGGGTGAATGTATAATTCGCCTTCGGCTACGGTCTTAATTGCATAAATCAAATCATGTTCGACGGCTTTTTTTGGCAGATAACCTAATGCGCCGTTATCAAGCGCCTTTTGAACATACTGCCTGTCTTCGTACATAGTTAAAATCAATATCTTAGAATCGGGAGAAGCATCCTTAAGACCGGCTATCAAATCAAGTCCGTTAGTTTTAGGCATGGAAATGTCTAGGACTATGACATCAGGTTTTTTTGTTTTAACGATTTCCATAGCGGATACGGCATCATTTGCCGTTCCGACAACCTGCAAATCTTCTTGTCCCGCTATTATCATTTTTAAGCCGGAAACCATAAGGAAGTGGTCATCCACTAAAACTATATTTATCATTGCTTTTTCTCCGATATTTCAGCCCAATTCCTGAGGAACCCAGAAATTCACGAGAGTTCCGATACCGGCTTTAGATTCGACTTTCAAATCTCCGCCTAAAAGTTTTGCCCTTTCTATCATTCCGAATATTCCGAGGCTGTCCTTGCTAATA
>JAJYYS010000155.1 GCA_021800745.1 bacterium | reverse complement strand
GCATATAAGCCGAGAAAGCTTACGGGGCGTTTTCTGCGGGATAAAGGTTTATTGATTAAAAAATCTTTGAGCTTGTCCGACGGCATAGGTTTTGCTATCGCATAACCCTGAAGATACTGAACCGTCATTACCGAAAGGGCATCCAGTATATCGTCGGTTTCTACGCCTTCCACTACTAAATCCACCCTTTTTTCGTCGGCAAGTTCTAATATGGACTGAACAAAATGAAGATCGTGCGGATTTTCTTCCAAAGTTCTCACGAAAAATTGGTCTAATTTTATTTCGTCCACGGGGAGTTCTTTAAGGCGCATAAGCGATGAATACGCGCTTCCTACATCGTCTAAAGCCACCCTTATCCCTAAATTTTTTATAGCCCGTATGTGTTCAATGGCTTTGCCTCCGCTCAGGAAATCTCCCGTTTCAAGAATTTCTAGAACTATTTTAGATGGGTCGTACCCGGATTGCAGTATGTTTTTTAAGGATAAAAGATATTCTTCCGAAATTAATTTTGGGTCAATATTAATTGAAACCCATAACCTTTCGGCAGGTTCGCCGATATGCGACAATTCTTTAAGCGCCTTTACCAATACTTCATTGCTTAAATAGAGTAAATCTTTTTCGTTCAGCATAGGCAAAAAGCTATACGGAGAAATTATGTTGCCGTTATCATATAGGCGTGCGAGGGCTTCTATTCCTACTATCTCTCTCGTCGAATTATTCATAATAGGCTGATAATAAACCAAGAGATTACCTTCCTCTAAAAGTTTCTGCATTTTATTCTTCATATGAGGAACCGCTTCCCCGTAAAAAACATAATATTGCAAACGATCCGCCTTATTTTTTTTACTCTCGTATAATGCATTATCCGCATAACGCAAAAGATTGTCGGAAGTAAAGTATTCCTTTCCGTTAGAAGAATCTCCGTAAATATAAACCCCCATACTCAAATTCGTTACTATTTTATTTTCGTCTTCTAAAATAATAACTTCTTTAATATTTGTTTCTATCTTTGCCAATATATTTTCGAGCTCTCTCTTATCTTTAAAGTCCTCTATTATAACTACAAATTCGTCTCCGCCGAGCCTGGCTATAAAATCTGTTTTCCGCAGGACGTCTTTCAGCCTGTTCGAAATTATTTTTAATACATTATCCCCGACCGGATGTCCGTACATGTCGTTTATAGGTTTAAAATCGTCGAGGTCTATTATTGAAACGGCAAGCAGCGTCTTGCGGCGGCCGGTTCTTGCTATGGCGCGTTCAAGTTCGAGCGACAACGAGCGGCGGTTGGGAAGCCCGGTAAGTTCGTCGTAAAAAGCCTGATGAGACAGCTCTTCCGACAAGCGGTGTCTTTCGGTAATGTCTATCAATGTCCATAATATTTGTTCTTTGCCGTTAACTAATTCTTTTAATTTTTGTCCGTAAAAATCGGCGTAAATAGTAACGCCGTCAGTTCTTACGACCGGTATATCGCGGCCGGAACCCTTCCCTTCCATTAATATCGTTCGGGCAAGTTCTCCGACCCTTGCATACGTAGCGTCATCCGGATAAACTTCTCTTGAATTATGGTTCTGTAAAGATTCGATATTCGGATAGCCTAAAATATTCAGAAAAGTATCGTTAGCTTCGAGGAAAACCCTGTCCGGGTAGCTGGCCAGCGTAATACCTGCCGAAGTATTGCTAAGAAACGCATTTCTTATTTCCGTTGCTCTTTTTTCACGATTTATAAGGTCTATCCTGTCTAAACCGAACCCTATATCCAGCGCTATTTCTTCCATAAGGTTTTTAAGGTCTTCGTCGAAAAAGTTTTCTTTAGAATGAAGCACCGTTATTACTCCCCAGATATCTCCGCCCCTTAATATCGGGATAGAAGCGCTGGATAATATACCGAACTCTTCCGTTATATCAAGCCATGGACCCATTGAAGCATCATTTTTAAATGAAGGAACGTAAACAGGCTTTTTAGAGCGCCATGCCCTGCCTACGCTAGAATGTCCTTCTGGCGTATCTGAATTAACCGAGATATTTAACTTCTCTACGAAACCTGAAATACCGAAATGCGATATAAAACGGACGCTGCCGTTTTCATCCGGCTTTGCTATCCATACCAGTTCTAATCCAGTGTAGCTTACTGCCATATAGCAAATGGGGTCAAGGAGACTTTTTTCATTTTCGGTTCTGCTTATCAGCTGATTTACCTGCGCCAAAAAAAAGTTAAATTCGGTAAGCCGCCGCTGATGTTCCGCCTCGTATGCCAAATGGCGGTTAATGTCGAGCTGATTGAGAGCGATGCCCAAGGAATTTGTAACCTGCGTAATTATGTTTTTCATTTCTTTTGTGAAATAATGTTTGGAATTAGATTGTATGCCTAAAACCGCTGCAGGGTTAGAATCTAAATTTTGAAATATCGGAAAAGCCATCAGACTTTTTACTCTGGAAAATGAGGGGTATTTTTTTACGACGGCGGGGTCTAAATTATACAACGGCCCCAGTATCTTTTTTTCCCTGTAAACGATGGATGCGGGCATATTCGCTAAAATATCTCCGCTTTTAAGAGAGGGTTTTATCCGCATGAGGTTTTTTTCATGTTCGGCGTCATCTGCGCACGCGGCAATAGGTATAAAATAACCTTTTTCCTCGTCGGGAACGACTAAAACCGACCCTATGGCGTCCGTTTTAGTAACTATTATATCTACGATATGTTTATATATGCTTTCGGCTTCTTTTAACGATAAAACATCTTCCTGTACGCTTATTGCCGCATCCTGATATCTTTTCAGGCGGATGAGGCGTTCTAAAGCAATCCTCGATATTATGTCTATTATAACGAATATCAGAATAAGTAAAAGCGCCATCAATAAATAAACGCGTTCCTTATTCCAGAAAAATTTTTCAAGAGACGACCTTGTCCACCCCGCTTTAATTATCCATGGGTAGCCTTTTATTTTTTGAGTTACGCTGCCTAAAATATCAGGCACATTGCCGTAATCATTTTGCCATTTACCGTTTTTCCATAAGGATATCGTTTTACCCGATGCCGTTTCTATAAGGGCTGTTTCGATATATTTCGGCGTATGGATTAAATTGAAATTCGAAAGTATAAAAGGGGAGCCGATGAATCCCAATATATGTCCTTTTTTATTAACTATCCGTTCGTTCATCGGAATGACCCATTTTTTATCTGTTTTTTCAAAATAAAGCGTTCCTATGTAAAGATTTGGGTAACCTTTTAACGGGGTGAAAATAATATTTTTTATATTTAGATTTAAGTGTTTTCTATCACTGGACCAGACTATTTTGTTCATCGACGGATTAAGGATATTAAGCGCGGAAATACCCGGATGATATTTTTTGAAATTCTTAAAAACATGCAATGTTTCTATGCTTGGAAAAAGATGTCCGCCGTTGATGTTTA
>JAJYYS010000154.1 GCA_021800745.1 bacterium | reverse complement strand
GATTGTTTTTGCATGTCGAAAACGCGGGCGAAGATGGCGAAGCGGTAATCCAGTTTGTCACTTTTAAGTAGTCCAGTAAGAACTTGAACCGCCTGAAGCGGAACCCGAGCCGGAAGCAGCCGAACCTGAAACCGGCTCCGAAGACTGTGCCTGCGGCCGACCGGAAACGCGGGTATGTTCTTCGCCCGAACCAGAATCTTGGTTTATGCCTTCGCTCGAAGAATTGACCCCCGATATCAACAGGGCAAGGTCGTTGGGAGATGTGGATTCGGCTAAAGCATCTTCGTAGGTTATCAAACCCGCCTTATAAAAATTATAAAGCGACTGGTCGAACGTCTGCATTCCGTATTGAATATTTCCGCTCTTTATGTAATCCCTTATGCTTGCCGTTTTATCTTCGTTCGAGATACATTCTTTTATCGTCTCGGTCCCTACCATTATTTCTATGGATGGAAGACGTCCTTTTTTATCGGCTCTGATTATGAGCCTTTGCGATATTACGGCGGAAATAACGGAAGCAAGCTGTATTCTTATTTGTTTTTGTTGGTAAGGCGGAAAAACCGCTATTATACGATTAATAGTTTCCTGAGCATCCAGGGTATGAAGCGTGCTCATAACCAGATGCCCCGTTTCAGCAGCGGTTATGGCGGTTTCTATGGTTTCGAGGTCGCGCATTTCGCCGACTAAAATAACATCTGGGTCCTGCCTCAGCGCTTCCCTTAGTCCGTGAGAAAAAGAATAAACGTCCATTCCGAGTTCCCGCTGATTTATTGCGGCTTTTATATCTTTATGAAGATATTCTATGGGGTCTTCCACCGTTATAATGTTAACCGGCTTGTTATTGTTGATATAATCTATCATAGAAGCAAGCGTAGTCGATTTTCCGCTTCCGGTAATGCCGGTAACGAGTATAAGCCCTCTTTCTTTAAGGGCAATGGATTTGATTATTTTCGGAAGATTAAGCGAGTCGAAAGCCGGAATATTAAACGGGATATATCTCATTGCAATGCTTAACGAGTTTCTCTGCGAATATATATTTACCCTGAATCTGCCTACATTAGACAGGCTGTAGGCAAGATCGACGTCTCTGTTTTCCTGAAATACTTTGAGCTGGTGCTTATCCATCATGCTTCCGGCTATTTTTTCGATTATTTCCTTGGACATTACTCCGAAACTTTCCTGCCGGTAAATATCGCCGTCTATTCTAAAAATAGGATAAGTATTCGCCTTTAGATGAATGTCCGATGCCCCTTTATCGACCGCCGTTTTTAAAAGGGTCTCTATAAGGGACGTCTGTCCGCCGGACTGATAGGATTGATTAGATTGAACCGATTCTTCGCTCATTTCATCGATATTTATTCACGTTATATTTAAGAGGGCAGACTTTTTAATTTTCCGGCTTTTATGCCTTAAGATTAAATTTGTCCAAAATTTTGGAATATATCTCGTCGCGGAGCGCCGGATTGTTTTTAAGCGTTTCTTTGGCGGCTTCCCTTCCCTGCCCCAACCTTTCTTTGCCGTAACTGAACCATGTTCCCGATTTTTCTATTATACCGCTGTCGGAACCTAGGTCCACTATGTCGCCTTCCAAAGATATTCCGCTGTCGTAAATTATGTCGAACTCCGCCTCTTTAAAGGGCGGCGCCACTTTATTTTTGACGATTCTCGCTTTCGTGCGCGAACCTACGACCTCGTCGCCTTTTTTAATTGAACCGATTCTTCTTATGTCGATTCGGACGGAAGCATAAAATTTAAGGGCGTTGCCTCCCGTCGTGGTTTCTGGAGAACCGAACATAACGCCGATTTTCATTCTTATCTGATTGATAAATATTACCGAAGTATTTGATTTTGCTATTGCAGAAGTGAGCTTTCTCAACGCCTGCGACATAAGGCGCGCTTGAAGCCCCATATGCGCATCCCCCATATCCCCTTCTATTTCCGCCTTGGGAACAAGAGCGGCGACCGAGTCTATAACTAAAACGTCGATGGAACCTGACCGCACAAGAGAATCCGCAATCTCCAAAGCTTCTTCGCCCGTGCCGGGCTGAGAGATTACGAGTTCGTCAACGTTTACGCCTATTTTTTTTGCGTATTTTAAATCGAGGGCATGTTCAGCATCGATAAATGCGGCAATACCGCCTTTTTTTTGAGCCTGAGCGACGATTTGAAGGGTAAGAGTGGTTTTTCCCGATGATTCGGGACCGAATATCTCTATAACCCTTCCTTTCGGTATTCCGCCGATACCAAGGGCGATATCTAAAGACAGCGAACCGGTCGGGATAGACTGAATATCTTCCGCCGGAGGTCTTCCGCCGAGCTTCATTACCGCTCCCGCTCCGAACTGCTTTTCTATCTGGGCTATGGCAAGGTCCAACGCTTTTATCTTCTGCTCCTGCATAGGCTGTTCCTTAATTTTATTTTCTGATGGGGAGGACGCGCTCAAGTCCCCCTTATTGCCGCC
This sequence comes from bacterium, assembly GCA_021800745.1. The sequence continues at coordinate 951 of JAJYYS010000154.1, read as the reverse complement.
GGATTTTAACGCCATAATATCACCTGTTTATTATTTTATTTATTTAAAAGTTATATCTTAAAAAAGAAATATTATCAAGTTAAATTATTGTTACGTTTTTATTTAAGACTGCGGCGTACCGCTTATAAGACGGTAAATCCAGAACAGCGCCATTTTTGCCGTATATGCTTTAATATCCAAGCGGGAACCGGAGAACGAATATTTTCTCACTTCCTTTGCCTTGGAACTGGAAAGGGCTATGAAAACCGTTCCTACGGGATAATTATCGTATTCGGTTTTAGGTCCGGCAAAGCCGGTAACGGCAAGACCTATGTCCGCATTTGCATTTTCTCTTGCTTTTTCCGCCATTTCCATCGCGCATTTATCCGACACCGCCCCCTCTTTTTCTATGACTTCTTTATCTACCCCGAGAATATCGGTTTTTGCGTAATCGGAATACACCACTCCTCCGTAAACAAAATAAGCGGAAGCTCCGGGCAAATCCGTAAGTTTATCAGAAATATAGCCGCCGGTAAGCGATTCCGCCACCGCAATCTTAATCCCGTTTTCCTTAAGAAGATACGAGCATACGATATGAAGTTCGTCGTCGTCGAAACCGTAAAGATAATCTTTAAAAATTTCGCCGACTTTATTGTCGATTAATTTTATATTTTCGTTAAGTTTCTGGGTAGAAACGCCGTTGACGGCGGCGGATATAATGAATTCGCCGTATGAAAATTCATAATTAAGATTGCATTCCGCCGTTTTTTTTAATTTTTCGAAAAGAACCTCTAATTCTTTTTCCTTTAAGCCGAAGAGTTTATATTTTCTTAATCTGACAAAATAATTGATGCCGAGCTTGCCGAGCATTTTTCCGAGTATATGGTTTTTAAACATATTTACGGCATTTTTAGGTTCAAGCGGCATAGCCGCAAAAAATACGGGTTCGGTCAGATAAAAGCCGGAAATACC
>JAJYYS010000022.1 GCA_021800745.1 bacterium | reverse complement strand
GAACTCTCCGGCGGGGAAACATTTAACAAAATAATATTTCGCAAAGCGGATAGTCCCGACGGAAAAAATGCGGATGCGGACGGAAATATTTACAGATACGTTTACGGCGACGAAATTAAAGAAAAAATAACCGGATTTTACGAAAAGGCGCTCAGGTATTTTAAACGGGCGATAAATTATAATCCTAACAATCCGAGATATTATTACGAATACGCCAGATGCCTAAAGAACTCGGGGAAATCGGACGAGGCGGAAATATTTTTTAAAAAGGCTTTCGATCTAAACGGATAAATAGCGGCTATAGCTTCTAATTTCCGGTTATTTTTGGGGAATTATAAAAATTTGCAAAAATCCAGATTATAGGTCGAAAATCGGCATTAAAATTTACGACAATCGACGATATATAGTAAAGATGCGGAACCGTTAACCGCAAGACACGACTGCGCATCCGCCGCTATAACTATTATACTGTGTAGGAATCAGGCTTTTCCGTAATAGCAGGAGAAACAGTAATGTTTATTGTCGTGGTCCGCGATTTTTGTTTTCTCTTTAATCATTATCTCCCCGCATTTGTTGCAAATGACAAGGTGGCCTATAAGCGTCTTGACCATCTTTTCTCTCAGCGCCTTGTCATTTAAGATATCGGAAATTAACTCGTGTTTTAAATCCTTGTATTCCCTGTCGTGAATAAGACCCGCGACAAATTCGTGTTTACCGGTTTGTTCGGCGCAATTGTTCATTTTAAATCCTCCATTTTTTATAACATCGTTATAAAGCAAATCTTAAAATATATTATACCATAAAATAAAAAATATAGGGTTTTTATATTAGAATAAATGCGTTAGGGGGCGTTAGGCGAAACTGACGAATTTAAGCTCGGTCATTTCTTCGATTGCATATTTGACGCCTTCCCTGCCTATGCCGGATTCTTTTACGCCGCCGTAAGGCTGATGGTCTGCCCTTGCGGTAGGAATATCGTTTATTAAAACGCCGCCGGTATCGATATGCTTGACGAAATACAGGGCGTTTTTAAGGTCGTTGGTATATATGCCTGCCTGAAGGCCGTAAATGGAATCGTTCACCATGCGGACGGCTTCGTTTATATCTTTAAAGGGAACTGTCGAAACTATGGGGGCAAAAACTTCGAGGCACGATATTTTCATCTTATCGGTAACGCCGGAAAATATGGTCGGATTCATAAGGTTTCCGTTAAAATCTCCGCCCAGCTCGATTTTTGCGCCTTCTTTAACCGCTTCTTCGACCCAGCCCATAATTCTTTGTTTAGATTCGGAACTGATGACCGGACCGATGTCCGTCGATTCGTCAAGCGGATCGCCTATTTTTAATTTTTTAGTTTCTTTGATGAAATACTCTAAAAACTCCCCTTCTATATCCTGATGCACGTAAATCCTTTGAAGGGAAATACAGACCTGACCCGAATTATAAAAAGCGCCTACTACGGCTTTTCTTGCGGCTTCTAAAATATTGGCGGATTTATCCACGATGAGGGCGGAATTGCTTCCGAGCTCCATGGTATATTTTTTAAGTCCGCCCTTGGACATTATTTCCCTGCCGACTTTCGGACTTCCCGTAAAACTTACCATGCGGATTTTTTCGTCGGCAACTATCGCTTCTCCCGTGTCTTTGTCGCCGTAAAGCAGATTGACCGCATTTTCGGGCAGACCGGCTTCGAGCAGAGCTTGAACGAGAAAATATGCCGTAATCGAACCGTTTACCGAGGGCTTGAAAACGACGCTGTTTCCCGCCGCAATAGCGGGGGCTATTTTGTGCGCCGGAAGATTAACCGGAAAATTAAAAGGCGTAATAGCGGCTATTATGCCGACCGGAACCCTTAAATAAAAAGAGAGCCTGTCTTCGAATCCCTTGACGACATCCATAGGCACGGTTTCGCCGTGGATTCTTTTGGCTTCTTCGGCGGCGTATTTGAATATATTGACTACCCGCTGGGTTTCTATCAGGGAATACTTATACGCTTTTCCGACTTCGAGGGAAATGTAATGCGCCATTTCTTTTGAATTGCGCCTCAGAATCTCGCCGGTTTTTTCTAATATCTCGAATCTTTCGTAAGTATGAAGGCTTCTCATTTTATGAAAGCCTTTTTCGGCGGAAACGACCGCCGCCTCGACGTCGGACTTATCGGGTTTGCTTAAAAACGCGACGACTTCGTCATTAAACGGGTTGATTACCTCATACGTCTCTTTTTTTTCGACCCATTTACCGTTTATATACAGCGGATAATTTTTAGGCATATAAATTTCCTTAAATAGATTTAAATTAAATAAACAAAATAATTAAATTCAGCCGATAAGTTTTGCGGCGTAAAGGGAATAGTAGCTTATAATAATATCCGCCCCCGCCCTTTTAATCGAGGTAAGCATTTCTATGACGGCGGATTCTTCTTTTAAATATCCGAGCTTAGCCGCGGCTTTAATCATAGAATATTCGCCGGATACGTTATATGCGGCAAGAGGTCTTTTAAACGATTGTTTTAATCTGTATATTACGTCAAGATAGCTTAGCGCCGGCTTGACCATAATGATGTCCGCGCCTTCGTCTAAATCGAGCGCGGTTTCCAGAACAGCCTCGTCCGAATTAGAATAGTCCATCTGATACGATTTTCTGTTGCCGAATTTTGGCGAACAATCCGCCGCATCTCTGAACGGCTCGTAAAAAGCGGAAGCATACTTCGACGAATAAGACATAATCGGAATATCCGCTAAACCTTCGTCGTCGAGGGATTCCCTGATTTTTTTTACCCTGCCGTCCATCATATCTGAGGGCGCTATTATATCCGCACCGGCTTTTGCGTAAGAAACGCTTATTTTTGCGAGATATTCCAACGTTTCGTCGTTTTTTACGTATCCGTTTTCATCCACTATTCCGCAGTGTCCGTGCGAAGTATAGTCGCACATACAGACGTCGGTTATAACAAGAAGACCGGGATATTCGTCTTTAACGGCTTTAAGGGTTGTTTGAATTATTCCGTTATCGGAATAGCTTTCCGAGCCGAATTCGTCCTTATGCTCCGGCACGCCGAAAAGAAGGATTCCGCCGATATTTAAACCTGCAACGATTTTAAGCTCTTTTAAAAGTTCGTCTATCGAATAGCGAAACTGCCCGGGCATTGTTTCGATAGGTTCTTTGACGGATTTGCCGTGGGTTACGAAATACGGCATAATGAATTTTGAGGGGTCAAGCACGGTCTCACGCACTAAACTCAATAATTTTGAAGAAGACCTAAGTCTTCTCGGCCTTATTAAAGGATAACCCGGATTCATTTTATTAATACCTCCAAGTTTATTTACGTTCGATAATTATAACATAAAAACCAAAAAAGAGAGAAATATGTTATACTAAAATTATGGATAAAACAAAAAAAAAGAAGGCGGTCGTGCTTTTCAGCGGAGGGCTTGACTCCACTACGACGCTTAAAATTGCGCTTGACGAAGGATTCGAGCCGGTACCGGTTACGTTTTTTTATAACCAGAGGCATAAAACAGAAATAGAACACGCGAAAGATATAATAAATTTCTTTAATTTAAAAGAGCATATAATAATCAATCTAGATTTCGGCGGCATCAAAGGTTCCGCATTAACGGACGCGGACATAAACGTTCCTAAAAACAGAATAAAAATAGACGGGGACGATATTCCCGCAACCTACGTTCCGGCGAGAAATACGATTTTTCTGTCGTATGCGCTTGCCGTTGCCGAAGTTAACAAAGCGTCCGATATTTTTATAGGAGCTAATTATATAGACTACAGCGGCTATCCCGACTGCAGGCCGCAATATTTAGCCTCATTCGAAAAAACGGCAAATTTAGCGACAAAAGCCGGCGTAACCGGTGAAATCAGTTTTAAAATAAATGCTCCGCTTCTTAAACTAACCAAAAAAGATATAATTATCAAAGCGTTTGAAATAGGCGCACCTCTTGAGCTTACTCACAGCTGTTACGACCCGATAGAAGGTCTGGCATGCGGGGTATGCGACTCCTGCATTTTAAGGAGAAGGGGCTTCGAAGAAGCCGGAATTAACGACCCTACAAAATATTACGGCGCAAGAAATAATAATAAATAAGGCAATTTCTTTAAAATTGCCGGATTATTGCCGGCATAATTAAATCAATTCCGTTACCTCTTTTACGTTAAAAACCATAGCCGACCTTAGCCAGCTGAAACGTGATTTTAATTTATCGAAATTGACGCCGCTTTCTTCAAATTTTGCCTTGCCTTTAAGCAGAAATCCGGCGCCTTTGCCCTGAAGTCCGACAACGTCTTTAGAGGCGATTATCATCTGGACTTCGCTCCCCGCCTCTATATTTCTTTGAGTTTTATTTAAGTATCCCGCCGGAATTAAAAGCGTATCGTTGTAAAGAATCTCCATATAGCTGTTCCAAGTAGCGGCAAGATGGATTCCGTCCGTCCCGTGGGTCGCAAAACTTGCAGGACCCTCGTGCTTCAGAATTTCGATTATTTTTTCGTTAAACATAGTTAGTCATACTCCTTTGTTTTATGTTTTAATTTTGTATTATCGACGTATTTTTATATTCTACCACATAACGTGGAATAAGGACAGTATCCGCATATTTTTTTATCTCCTCCTTTTTCTTTAGGCACAAAATCAAAATAATCCGAGTCTATGATTTCTTTGATAAGTCCTTTGACGGCGCCAACGTAAGAATCGAAACTTTTATTATCTTTTAAATTTATTAGATATTCCCCGTCTTTTTTAAGCCCCCATAATTTAGCCTCTATATCGGAATAACTAACAACGCCGTTAGAATAATCATACAGTATTATATAAAAAGGAAGTTGAAAGGATTCAATTCTTTTGGGCCATTCCTGCCTGTTCCCTGCCGTCGGAATAAAATTTTTATAAGGACCCCTTAATGTGCTGCCGGTTTTATAATCTATAATACAATGTTTGCCGTCTTTTTCTAAAATTAAATCCGCCCTTCCCGTAAGTTTAATTTTTTTATCACATTTATCATAACATTCTAATGTTATATCGGCTTCCAATTGATATTCGACGCCGATTACGGTTGCGCCGTACAAGTCTTTTCGTCTTGTCTTTATGAACGCATCGAGAGCTGATTCTATCTGCTTTTTTTGCAGGTTAAGGAGTTTGGAGCCGTAACCGCCGTAACCGTTAAAATTTTTGTCGAGTATCCTATGAATCACCGTTATTTCGTCTTCTAAATTAGAAATTAGATATGATTTATTTAAAAACTTTCCGAAATATTCTTTTAGAACGCCGTGAATAAGGTTGCCTATACCCATAGCGTCCATATCGCCGACGACTTCTTCGCTTTCACGAAGGCTTAATACATATCTGTAATAAAACATGGACGGACATTTCAGATATGCATCAAGTTTAACGGGAGAATAATTCATATTGCAAAGATATTCTTTTACTTCTTCGGGCTTTTCTATTTTGCACGGTTCTTTTTGTATAAAATTAATTTTAAAAACAGAATTTGCTTCTTCCGGCTCTTTTAAGTTTTTCGATTTTTTTTGGATATCCCATATAATTTTTTCGATAAAACGCGACTTTTCCGACGAGCTTGAATCGTTATAAAAAAAATGAACTTCTTTGGCTCCGGATATAAGATTAAAAAAATTATACTCCTGCAAGCGGGCAGACTCCCTTGCTCCCGGAATATTTAAAAATTTCCTGACATCTTCCGTCAATATGGTATTTTCTATGGAAACATCGGGAGCTATCCCTTCATTTGCGCCGAGGTAAAACACTCTCTCGAAATTAAGGATTTTAGCTTCTAACGGACCTAAAACCTGTAAGCCTTTAAGAGGAGTTCCTGCGAAAGGAACTTTTTGTTGTTTTAAGATATTTTTTAACAGATTAAAATAGCCTGAAATTTCGTCAAATTTATACAAAGACATATTTAGGCCGGCGGCGGCGTTTTCGTTAAAAGTTCCTTCGGCATCGGAAAAATCTATACCTTCAAATTCAATTAATCCGGTAAGCGCCGACTCTATAAATTTTAGGCCGTAAGGATGTTTATCCGCGGTTGAGTTAACGGATATCGTGTCTATTATCTTTATAATTTTTTTTATGAAATATTTTATATTTCCGATGTTTTCGAAATCAGATATAAATATCTTGTTCAACCCTGCAAAATAATCTTTGATACCGCTTTCGGCTTCGGCAATCGGCTTAATATTTTCCAAATCTTTAACGGAAACAAATAAAATATTATTTTTTTTAATATAAGATTCAATAGAGTGAAAAAGCGTTCTGGTTTGAACCACGCCGAAATCGCCTCTTATATTTTTTACGTAAGGATGCAAGAATAAAGAAATATAATCTTTAGCGTAAAACTTGCCTCCTTTTTTTCTGCTATGCAATGCGGCCATTAAATCAAAAAGCGCGTATAAAGGGGTCCTCGTTAAGGAATATCCAATAGATACGTTATAATCTTCTTTGCTTAATGAGTTTAGCACGTTATGGAGCAAAGGAAAAAGATAGTCCTCGGTAGATAATACTATTAAATCCTTTGACGACAATTTGTTTTTAGAATCTTTTATCGTCTGCTTCAGCTTCATTATCTCGCCGTGAATGGAAGAAGCATTATTGAAATAAAATTCGGCGCGCTCATCTGTTTCTTCGGGCATTTCATTATTTTCGTTAGATAATCCAAGTTTTTTTAAGAAATCCCCTATTTTTTCTCCTGTTTTAGATACGATAACCGCATCTTCCCGTTTATTTTTTAATATATTTTTAAATATAACCGATTCCGCATTGGTAATACCGTAAAATCCTGCCAGAATTACTTTTTCGGGTAAAACAGCCTTTGCTTCGGCTCCGCTGTTTGCAAAAATATCCGAAACAAATTTATACCGGTAAGACCTTGAAGTAAGTCTATGCTCCATAAGCATCTCATAAAAGTTCTTATACATCTGCGAAAATTTAGCAAACTTATCGCGGAAATTTAAAAGATTTTGCTCGGGATTAAGCTTCTGCTCTATGAGGTCGTCGCATGAGGCGGGGTCCGTCAATTCTATAAAAAGTTCTTCGAAATCCCCGAATAATTTATATCCCCACGGCATAAATACATCTAATTTTTCGGCATTTTTTATTATTGCGGTTTTTTCTTTTTTGTTTAAATCGAAAAGCATAAATGATGCCTCGGTGGGGCTTATCTTTGGGAAAGGTAAAGGGACGGCGGTTTCGTAACATTTGTCTATAAAGTCGTCTATTGAAAACATATCGACTCTATCGGTCGAGGTTTTATGCGCGTCCGATAAATATTTTCCGATAAAATAGACGGGTCTTCTATGCGGAAATATAACGGCAACTTTTTGTCCGGTTTTAATTTCCCGAAGGATTAAATCGCCCGTATATTTTATAATATCGCCTGATTTCTTTAAAATATGCGCGTTATTTAAATATCCGTTTAAATTATTCATGGTTGGTTTAACACTCGACTGTATGAAATGTATCTATGGCGTATATTACGCTTGAAATTTTTCTATCTTTATATATATCCGTTAAAATCGACTTATACTGCGATAATTGAATTTTATAAGATTCCAACTCTTCCTTATTCATATCTCCCGTTTTATAATCTAGTATATAAATAATCCCGCCGGGTTCTTTAGATACAGATACCCTGTCCATTCGATAAATTATGCCCGCGCCGGACAAGTATTCCTTTTCCGTAAAAACATCGAATCTTTCTTTATCGAAGAGCTTAGATAATAATTCATTTTCTTTTAAGCGCAATATTTTTTCTTTTATTTCTTTTATACTTTCTTTTGTTCCTAAAATATTTGAATGGTTATTTTTAATTCTTAATAAAACCGTATATTTTTCGATTAATACGTTTAAATTTTCAAAATCTTCCGTATATTTAATTTCGCTTAAAACTTTATGATAAAAGTCGCCCCTTTTTATGACTAAATATTGATTAACGCTATTTACGGCGGACTCAAAGCCGATATCGCAATATCCGCAATCCAATAAAGTAAATTTGTGCTCATCTTTATCTTCCGGCTCCGTTAAAAACTTTGCCTTTCCTCCGGATGACGGAGGTATCGAACAGCAGTCTTTTGAAATTATTAAATTATAGATTTCATGCTTTGCTCTGGTCAACGCAACATAAAAATTATTCAAATCGCTGATGTTTTCATCTTTTATCGATTCATTATAGATAGATTCCAAATAATCGGACTTGGAACATTCGTTTTTTTTATCTTCATACATCTTCTTCGTTATATAAAACAGCTCTAAACAGTTGCCTCCGCTATCTTTTTTAATATCTTTAGCCTCCGCTACAAAGTCGTTTTTATTACGCGCCTTACCGCTTTTACTATTTACCCCCGATGGACGCAAGGCATAATTTTCTTCGGCAAAAAAAACATTTATGACGGCGCGCCATTGAAGACCTTTTGCCTTATGAATGGTTAAAAGAGTTATCGCGTTTTCAACTTTAGGCAACTCTATAGAGAAAAGTTCTTTTGAAATATCGTCTTCGGAATTCATTAATTCTGCGATATCGTTTAAATTAGCCGAACCGTTTTTCTCCGCCTTCTGAATTATGTCTAAAAAATGCGCCAGATAAGCGGTTTCACAGGTGAATTTTTCGGACAGATTAAATATTTTATAAATATGCAAAACTATCTCGTATAGCGGCAAATATCCGACTTTATTAAATAATTCCTCAAAATATCGGTTCCACAGACTTTCATGGCTCTCTTTGAATAATATATATAAAGGTCTTTTTGTTTTATTTAGATTTACTTCGAATATAAATTTTTCAAAATCACGGTCTTCGCCAACCGCATTTCTAAAAACATCTCCTAAAATAAAACATCCGAAATTAAAATCTTCTATCGGAGAATTTAGAAAATTTAAAAGCAGTTCTATTTCCTTTATAACTTTTCTGTTTCTTATATCCAGACTGCTCTGCGCAACCACGGAATAACCGTTTGCTATAAGGCGTCCGCTTATATCGTTTAAATAACTATTTTTCCGGGCTAAAACGGCAATATCGCCCAAATTATAGTTGCGGGATTTAAGGTCTTCTATGATTTCGATAAGGCGCGCTTCTATGAGGTCTAATGGATTATCCGTCGTTTTATCCGCCTCTTCTTCGATACCCTCTTTTGAGTCTGCCCCGTCTGTCAAGTCTTTTACATATTGAAATATTTCGGTACTGTAATAACCTCCGCTATCGGTATTTTTACCGTTCCTATCCTTCGGCGTATTCTGTTCGTATGTTAAAAAACCTGCCGGATCCCCGACTGATTCCACTTTATCTTTAATTATATTTTTAAAAACATCGGAGGCGTAATCCACTAAAACCTTATCGGACCTAAAGTTGGTTTTAAGCGGTATGTTCTTAAATTCATTAGCTGAAGGAAAGGAACTCTCCGGATTATCGAGAAGCGACTTCATTATTTTGTAATCCGCGCCCCTAAAACCGTATAAAGACTGTTTTAAATCCCCCACCGTAAATAAAGAACCGCCTTTGGAAAGAGACTCTTCTATCAAAGGCTTAAGATTCTGCCACTGCACTTTAGACGTATCTTGAAATTCATCGATAAAATAATGATAAATAACGTTTCCGAGATGAAAATAAATTTCAGGGACCGAACTGCGGCTTAAAAAAAGACTTAATTTTTTGTTTATATCGCTTATATAAACAAGACCTAACGCTTTATAAGCGTTTCTTAGTCCGTCTTTAAACGATTTATACAGGGTTAAATACGGCAGATTTTTTAATTTTGCTATATCCGGCAAATGCTCATTGAAACCGTCAAATAATTCTTCCCATTTTTCCGAATAATCGGCGCTATCGCCGGCAGATTTCCGCCTTTTGTAAGGAAACCTTTTTCGCTCGTTGACTAATCCGAAGTAATTTTTATCGTCTAAATAATTTTTTATTTTATCTATCGTCTCTTTTTTGACATTGCCTTTAATTTCAAAACCGCTCTGTCCGGCTATTTTTAATATATCCTTTAATCCCTCTATTATAGGTCTTAAGTTTTCATCTAACTTTTCTTTAAACGAAAAATCGAATGAAAACTCGCCGTTATAATTAGATTCGGTTTCCAATAGATATTTCATCTTGTCTTTAATGCTTTTAACGGGATTAAAATCTATACCGCCGCCTGCCTGATTACCTTTAAGCAGATTAAGAAACTCGGACAGCAGAGTTTCGTCGGCGGATTCTATCATATTTTCAACTGCATAATTTATAATGTCGGAACTCTCTGTAGATATTTCGAAAACAGGAGGCAGGCTTAATTCTAAGGCTGACGCCTTAAGTATTTTTGAAGTAAAACTGTCTATCGTCCTTATCTGAAAGTCGTGATAGTTGGATAATATCTCGTATATAAGTTTTTCGGCAGATTCGGCGGGATTTGCTCCCGCAAATGTTATAATATCCGCAATATAATTTTTGGTATCGTCGTCAAGCAGGCCTAAACGCATTAATTTTAACTTCTCCAATACCTGTCTTTTCATTTCTTTTGCCGAGTTATTGGTAAACGTAATGCCGAGTATGTTTGTTAATTTATTCTCTGGTATATTGCGGGAGAGTAAAAACTGCAGTATGCGAAGGGTTAAAGTGTATGTTTTGCCGGAACCTGCGGACGCTTCTACGGAAAAAATATGCGGAAACCGCAGTTCGCCGTCTTTTTCTAGTGTTTCTTCTATTTTTTCATTCATAGTTTTTTATTAATCATTAATAAACCGCTGACTGCGTCGTATAAAATTTTAATTTAACAATTCTATCGACTCGTAAGCCATTTGCAGCTCTTCGTCGGTATGGACGGCAAACACCTCGACTTTGCCGTTTCCTATCGGTCTTACGGAATTTTCTATGTCAAGTTTTCCGTACGGGTCATAGGATTGAAAATATTTTGCTGCGGCTTCGTTTTTTTTGCCGTCTATCGTAATTCCAAGATAAGTCAGGCTATTGCAGACTTCCCTTCTTAACGTTTCGGAATTTTCTCCTATGCCGCCGGTAAAAACAAGAGCGTCTATGCCGTTTAACGCGGCGGCATACTGTCCTATAAATTTTACTATTCTGTAAATATACATTTTCAAGGCAAGCTTGGAATATTTATCTTTTTGCTTAATCAGTTCCTTAAAATCGTAGGTTTTCTTGGAAATTCCTAAAAGTCCGCTTTTTTTGTTTAATATTTCGTTTATTGCGTCGTCCGTTAAATTAAGTTTTTTCTTAAGAATGAAAGGAACTTCGGGGTCTATGTTTCCGCATCTCGTCCCCATCATAAGCCCTTCGAGGGGGGTATAACCCATAGAAGTATCTATAGACTTCCCGTTTTTCACGGCGCATATGCTTGCCCCGTTGCCGAGATGGCAGATTACCGCTTTTTTTATTTTTTTATCGTAAATTTTTAGTAAACCGGCTACAAACGAATAAGAAATCCCGTGAAAACCGTATTTTTCTATATTAAATTTTTCGGCGTATTCTATGGGAAGAGGATATAGTTTGGCATGAAGCGGAATACCGCCGTGAAAAGCGGTATCGAAAATACATATCTGCTTGGCGCCGGGAAGCAGGGATTTCATAACTTTCAGCCCTTTTAAATTGGAAGGGTTATGAAGCGGAGCCAGGTCGTTCAATTTTGCTAATTTTTTTATATCGCCGTCCGAAACTATCAGCGGTTGCAGGTAATATTTTCCGCCGTGCACGTATCTGTGGACGACGATATCTATTTTGCCGTTTTTATCGTCTTTTAATAAATTAGTTTTTTGAAGAATATAATGCAGGGCCTTTTCATGATTTATAAAATTTTGCTTTTTGCTTTCGATTTTATTTTTATCTTTAAGATAAAAATAACCGTATTCCGTTCCTATTTCTTCTATCTTACATAATAATACCCTATCGATATTTGATAAAATTACGTTTTTTTTAATCCCCGAAAATCCGAAAACCGAAAATTTAACCGAAGAACTCCCGCTATTTATCGATATTAGTTTTAAATCCGGCATAGTCATATTTATCGCGAATAAATTGAATTGAATTGATTTATATGTTTATTATAATATATAATAAACATATGCACAAATTTAATCCCGCAAACCATAAAAGGCTTGATTCGGAAGAAAGGCATAAATTTATGCCTCCGGAACTCCTTATAGGCGAAATAGAAAAATCTGCGTTAGAATACTTTAAAAACAGCGACACCGTCACTTTTGCAGATTTGGGATGCGGAAGCGGATTTTTCTCGATACCTCTGGCAAAAAGGGCGCAAAATTTTAAAGGTAAAAATTTCATTCTTTTCGCGCTGGACATAAGCGAAGAAATGCTCGGCATTTTTAAAGGCAATCTTAAAAAAGAAAAAGATATCGACTTAACGGAATCCGGTTCATGCAAAATCAAATGCGTTAAATCCGAAGAGTTTTTTATTCCCCTTGAAGACGCTTCCGTAAATATTCTTCTTCTGGCAAACGTTTTTCATGAAGTTGAAGATAAAAACACTTATCTTAAGGAAATTAAAAGGGTTCTTAAGGACGGGGGGACTTTTTTTCTTTTAGACTGGAAAAAGGAAGACCCTAATCCCGTAATGGGGCCTCCGGCGGCTGAAAGGGTTTCCACGGAAGAAGCGTTGAAAATATTGAATGAATCCGGTTTTAAAGATATAAACATACTGCCTTTATATTCATCGTCGTTTACTCTTGTTTCAAAAAAATGAAGGCTTTCAACGCCCTAAAAAATGTAACGCTACTAAAGCGGCAAGCATAGCCATTATTAAAGTAAAACCCAGCGTAAGCCTTTTATCTATGCCGTCTATCTTTGCATCGAATCTTTTCTCTAACTCCTCTATCTTTGCATCGAATCTTTTCTCTAACCAGTCTATCTTTGCATCGAATTTTTTCTCTAACCAGTCTATCTTTGCATCGAATTTTTCGCTCTGGGCTTTAAATTCTGCATCTATTTTATCCGAGAGATTATGTATTTTTGAATCCATTTTATCGGACAAGTTATTTATTTCCGATTCTAATTTATTGGACAGGCTGTTTATTCCAGATTCTAATTTATCGGATAACGTATCTATCTGAATTTGAAGGTTGTTAAACTTTTCGGTAAAGAGTTTTTCCTGACCGTCGAACCTGCTGTCGAAGTATTTTTCGGGTGATACCGATAAGCTCATATTCATATAATCTTCGCTTCTTTTAGTTTCTTCCATTATTGTTCTCTCCTTATATTATAACATCCGGCTTAATATTTTCAATATTATAAAAAAATATATTTGAAAGATATAATACCATACCGATTGTTAAAGGATTATGAAGGAATTATTACAGATATGTTAAATTTACGTTGCGTTTCGGTTAATAATCGGCGCAAACGCAGGCAGGAGTGAGTAAATAAATAAATCTGACCCCTTTTTTCTCTCCTTTTTTCTCTGCTTATTTTTTCAGGCGGCCTTATGGTTAAGCTCGCGATAAGGGGTTATCGACTTTAATTCTTTATTATGTAATTTCAAACTTTCTTCAATATCGTATAGCGTCTGTAAATTCATCCAAAATTCGGCCGGAACGTCGAAAAATTTCCCGAGTTTTAACGCCGTTTCGGCGGTAACGCTCCTTTTTCCGGCAATTATCTGGCTTAATCTGGTTTGCGGAAGACCGGTTTGTTTTGACAGCATATATGCCGATATATTCATAGCTTTTAAGAATTCTATGGCAAGCACCTCGCCGGGATGGATATTTTTTAATTTTCTCATAATTTTTTCACCTTTTACGTTAATGATAGTCCGTTATCTCGACTTCGTAAACATTGGAATCTTGCCATTTAAAACAAATGCGCCATTTGTCGTTTATCCTGATGCTCCACTGCCCTTCTCTATCGCCTTTTAACGCTTCAAGTTTATTATTCGGCGGAATTCTTAAAGTTTCAAGCGTCGTTGCCGCCGCAACCATTCTTAGCTTACGCCGTGCTATATTTTGCAAATCGGAAGACAGTTTTATCTTCTTGGAAAACCGCCCTTCCCATATAAATTTTGTTTCATCGTCTTTGAAGGACGCTATCATATAACAATAGTATCGCAAAAAGAAAGTATAATGTCAATTAGAATTTATAAAAATAAATCTTACGCCTTTATTTTCTTCCAACAAATAAAAACTCCCGACCGCGTCAAACGCAGTCGGGAGTAAGAGAATAAATAAATCAGACACCTTTAATTTCTATGTCCCCTTTAAATCAAGACTGACATGGAACTAAATAGAATCCGTTGATATTGCCGTTATCGGAATATTCCATATAATAGGCATAACTATCCATTGTCGTGCCGTTAGAGTAAATATAATCAACGTTACCTATCTGAATAATATAGTCATTAATAGGAACGGTTATTATCGGAGCCAAAAAATTTGAATTATTAGATGTTGTATTGTCACATGCTAATGTTATAGTTACTCCAGCTGCTGTTCCAAGACCTGAGGCAGTTAATACATTATAATACATCCACCATGAATTACCTGTTCCAGGGGATACAGCCTTCCCAAAATTGTAAATTGTCCCTGCGCTCGTACCGTTATTAGCACTAGTACTAATACTATAGTTGGGCAAAAGTAGAAACGGGTCAACGTAAGGATTGCTACCTGATGCTCCTGCTTTAAAATTGGCGTTGTTTACAAAACTAACTGTTCCTGCCGAAGTAGTAGTCGGCGCAGTAGTAAAAGTCACATACGTGCTCAAATCGTTATTCACCAAATCCTTCGAAAATTGGCTCGTCAAGCCTTCGCCCAACGACCCTATTACGCCCTGCGAAGCCGCCTTGTTTGCCGAGCCGGTTAAATTTACGAATTTCGGCAGGACGACCGCCGCCAAAATGCCTATAAGCAGAATAACCATAACGAGTTCTATAAGGGTAAACGCGTTATTACCGGCTTTTCCTTTTATCTCCATAAAATCCCCCTTTTAAAAAATTAATAAGTAAACGTAAAATACTCTTTAATTATATTATACTTCTCCGCCCGAAACCGTGTCAATATTTTTTTTGGCATTAAATTACAGCACCGTGGGATGCCTGAAGTTTTTGTCGTCTTTGTTCGGATAGTCTATATTGTAATGCGTGCCTCTCGACTCTTTTCTTAATATCGCGGAAGTTATTATAAGGTTT
>JAJYYS010000153.1 GCA_021800745.1 bacterium | reverse complement strand
GCGTAGCTTAAAGCCTGCCTGACTTTTATATTTTTAAAAAGCGGGTCTAAAAGATTATACCCCAAAAAAGTAAAACTTAAAGAAGGATGTATATAT
The DNA here is from genome assembly GCA_021800745.1 of bacterium. Next base: position 3,330 of record JAJYYS010000153.1, on the reverse strand, counting down.
TTTTTAAACCGCAGATTAAATTTTTTACCGCCCGATTCGTATTTAAACTGAATCGGGCTTAACCCCATGTAATTTATGCCGTTTGATTTAAGCATCAGAAACATGGAAGAAGGGTCGGGGACTATTTTATATATTAAGCGTTTTATATGCGGAGCACCCATAAAATAATGCGGATTGGCCTTCAGGACTATTTCGTATCCGTGGACCCATCTGTCGAATTTGTAAGGGCCTGTACCTACAGGACGGCTTCTTAATTTCGTAGTCAGCAGATTTTTTCCTTTAAGGAGTTTTTCGGATAAAATACTTAACCCCCATGAAGATAATGCCGGAGCGTAAGGTTTTTTATAAGTAACCCTGAAAATATATTTCCCTATAATTTTTGCTTTATATACCTTGAGATATTCCGCGGCGTAAGGCGTAGGAGTTTTAGGATTTACCATTAAACGGTACGTGAACATAACGTCTTTTGCGGTAAATTTTTGTCCGTTCTGCCAGTAAACATTGCGGCGTAGATAAAAAGTTATGGTTTTGCCGTTATTGCTTATTTTCCATGACTTTGCAAGGTCCGGAACTATTTTAAAATTTCTGCTATAACGGACGAGCCCGTCGTAAATTTGAGACGCAACCTCGGCTGTAGGGGCATCTGCCGCCATATTTCCGATAAGATTCACGGCATCAGCCGGCAAGCCTATAATTAAAGTATTTTTTAAATAATTCTGGGGCGCCGGGGCGCTTTTATTATTTTTAGCGCCTTGCCCAAAACGAAAAAACGCAAACGACAAAATTAACGCTGCTGTAATAATAATGAGTAAATATGCCGCGTGTTTTTTCTTCTCGTTATCTGATTTCATAATTATTTATCATACAGGATTGGAAAATTTCTTTTCTGGATGAGCCGTCTAAATACCGACGGCTTTAAAACGTACCTGCTTTCGCAGGAATGGCACCTATTATATTACCAGTTAAATCCCCATAAAGTAATTCCTGTAAAAGCAGATATAAACATATATTTTTCTGTATGTATTGAAAAAGCATGCTGTTTTCATCAGAAAAATATGCTGTTTATACAGAATTTATAATATGTTTAAATAATTTTAAAAATTTCTATATGGGTAATAGCCACTAAACATAGTGTGATTATGGAAAGGGTGAATATCTTGGGATTCCATAGTCTGGTTCCAATCCGAACATTAGATTCATATTCTGAATTGCCTGCAGGGAAGCGCCTTTGCCAAGGTTGTCTATGGCGCTTACGATTTTTACCGTTCCTTTATTTTGTTTTTTTTCCGTTTCAAAGGCTATATGGCAGTTATTGGAATAAACGACGTTTTTTATATTGCAGTCTTCTATGTTGTCGAGAATAGACACGAAAGGACTGCCGCCGTAGAATTCCTTATATATCCCTGTTATATTTTCCAGCGATACTCCGTTATTTAATTTCATATATATCGTAGTAAGTATTCCTCTAGATACGGGAATAACATGGGGAGTAAATAAAATATCGGGCATATCGTTATAAGATGCGCCGGGTAAATTTAAAAAGGCACTTTCCACCTTTTCCTTAATTTCGGGAAGGTGTCTGTGCGACCATACGTTATAGGCTTTTACCGAGTTTTCGACCTCGCAGAAAAGGTTCTGCAATTTTACGCCTCGTCCGGCGCCTGAAATTCCCGACAAAGAATCTATTATAACTGGAAAAGCGGCATCCGCCGCACCTTTAAAAATGAGAGGCAGAATAGGCAGTAAAGCGCCCGTGGGATAGCATCCCGGATTGGCGACAAATTGCGAATCCTTAATTTTTTCTGAAAAGATATCGGAAAGCCCGTAAATAAATTTAGGATTCAATGCAGGGGCATTATGCTTTCCGTAAAATTCTTCGTATGTTTCCATGCTGTCGAATCTGAAATCCGCGCCTACGTCGATTATTTTTATTTTGCCGTTTTTTTCTAAAATGTCCGGCATGAGCTTGGAGCTTTCGTTATGAGGAAGACAAAAGAATATTGCGTCGGAAGATTCCGCTGCGGTATCCGCGCTAAAAGAACTGAACTTGAGTTCTGAAATTAAGTTATTTTTAGAGCATGTTTTCTTAAATTGGGGAAAAACTTCCGAAAGTTTTTTGCCTGAATATGTCTGCGAAGTTATTGACGATATAGCAACATCCGGCCTTAAAGACAGCGCATATATTAAATATATTCCGCTGTAGCCGGATGCTCCTATAATCGAAACTTTAATCATCTGATTATTACGATTATTATCTCTTTGAGAACTGGAATCTCGCTCTTGCCCCTTTCTGTCCGTATTTCTTTCTTTCCTTGACTCTAGGATCCCTTGTGAGCATAGAGGCTTTGGCGAGAGTTTCTTTAAGTTCGGGGCTTATTAAAAGAATAGCTTTCGCAAGCGCAAGTTTTATGGCTCCCGCCTGACCGTTCAACCCCCCGCCTACTACATTGACGTATATATCGAATTTATTTTCGACGGAATAAAATGCCAACGGCTTTGTAGCAGTTACCCTGTGGCTTTCAAGGGGAAAATATTTATCGAAATCTCTTCCGTTAATTATAATTTTGCCGGTTCCTTCTTTAAAATATACCCTTGCTATGCCGGTTTTTCTTTTTCCTACCGCATGTATAATATTTTTTTTTGCCATAAGCCTTTTTACCCGTAATTTAATTTTTAATTTATTTTATTATTTCTACTTTAACCGGTTGCTGAGCAGTATGAGGATGTTCTTCGCCTTCGTATATTTTAACTTTTTTAAGAACGGCGTCAGAAAGTTTGTTTTTAGGCAGCATTCCTTTAATAGCCTGATAAACCGGAAACGTGGGGTCTTTTTTGAGCATATCTTTATAGTTAAAAGTTTTCATTCCTCCCGGATAACCGCTGTGAAAATGATATTCTTTATCATCCGCTTTCCTGCCAGTTATTTTTGCCTTAGCGCTGTTGACGATAACCACAAAATCCCCGTTATCCGCATACGGCGTCCAGTTTGCTTTATCCTTGCCCATAAGCCTGTTAGCCACAAAACTTGCAACCCTTCCTAAACTTACTCCTTTTGCATCTACCAATATCCACTTGCTTTCCGTCATTTATACGTCTCCCGCGGTTTATAAATATATAATATATTTTAAGCGTAGTTTTCTATTATTTAATAATTTTATACTTTTGTCAAGGAATTTTTTTACTTGTTAATACCTGCTGTCTTCCTCCCCTTACGGATTAGTAACATAAACATATCCTTTCTTTCTCAGTTCGTAAACCTTTAACAGCCCCATAGGCACGGGAGTCACCCCTTTTATAAGCGTCGCCCTTACGAGGTTATTAAGATTTTTT
>JAJYYS010000152.1 GCA_021800745.1 bacterium | reverse complement strand
GGCAAGAGTAGCCGACGGCTTAATTAAAGAAGCTCTACATGAGAGTTTCATCGTTTTCTCCTTTCGCGTAAATTTTAGAAAGCTCTTCGGCTATCGCCGGAGGAACCATGCTTGAAACGTCTCCTCCAAGTCTGGAAATTTCCTTGACTATAGTGGAACTTAAAAAAGAATACTTTTCGGCTGTCATCATAAATATAGTTTCTATGTCTGAATTGAGCGTCCTGTTTGTTGTTGCAAGCTGAAGTTCGTACTCGAAGTCGGAAACCGCCCTTAAGCCTCTTATTATAACTTTTGCCCCTATGCTTTCGACGTATTTTACTAAAAGCCCTTTTAAGCCTATCACTGCCACTCTCTCCGCGTCTATTTCCTTGTCGTTTTTTATAATTCTGTTTATCAGTTCTATGCGCATCGACTGCGGGAAAAGATAGGGCTTTTTTTTATTGCACGCTACGGCTACTATAACCTTGTCGAACACGTTGAGGCTTCTTTTTAGAACGTCTAAATGACCGTAAGTTACGGGGTCGAACGAACCCGGATAAACGGCGGTTTTGTATTTAATAGAATCTGCCATAAGGTTTATTTTTACCATAAAACCGATAAAATTGCAATTGCCAAAAAAATATAATATTTATTATAATCTTATAAAATACGAAGGCATAACTGATGGTATAATATTAGATATATGAATAATAAAGAGGCGCGCGGAGCTTATTCCGCATTTAATAAACTGCTATGTCCTATACTGGCTATAAACGATAAATACGACGTAATATTTCTAAATAAAACCGCGGAAGAAGTATATAAGAACAATATTAACCGCGTTAATAAATCGGACGCAGACCTTCTCAACGCGGAAGGCACAGTCGGCAAGTGCTATAAAATATCTCACGGCTACGACAAACCCTGCTTCGAACTTGGAGAAAACTGCCCGTTAAGGGAACTTATTAATAACAGAGATAAAAATCGCGCCGCCGTCAATCATAACCACAAAGGACAGTTCTATAAAGTAGAAGCATACAGGGACGGCGGGGACGGCTCCTTATTTTTGGAATCCCACGTTAATATTTCCGAGTTTATTTCGGAAATAAATATAGTTAAAAAAGCCAAAGAAGACGTAGAATTATCCAAAAAAAGGCTTAAGACGTTTTTCGACGACCTTCCCGTTCCGTCGTTAATCGTTAACGTAGAATCCGGTCTTATTATAGACGCAAATAAAAAAGCCGTAGATTTTTACGGCTATTCCAAAGAAGAATTTGCGCATATGACTATTGCCGTTATAAATCCGTTTATATCGATTGAAGAAACTATAGATTTCAGGGCTAAAGCCTTAAAAGAAGGTTATAATTTTGCGGTTTTCAAACACAGGCTTAAAAACGGAAGATTAAGGGATGTAGAAGCTAATATCTCCGGATTTGTCTATGACGGCAAGACTTATATTCAGGTCATTATAAACGACGTCACTGAAAAAAAAGCCGTTGAAGAGAGGCTTAAAGAGTCGGAAGAGCTTTTCAGGACTCTGGCGGATAATATACCGGTAGGATTAGATATGCACAGAGAGAAATTTATTTACGTCAATCCCGCACTTCAAAATATGCTAGGTTATACTTCGGATGAACTGAAAAATATGTTCTTCTGGGAAATACTGGCGGAGGAATATAAAAATGAAGCAAAAAGGGCTATTAAGGAAGGACTTGACGATATAAGTTATAAACATTACGTAACGTTTAAAGCGATTAAAAAATCGGGCGAAGAATTATGGGCATATATTTATGGCAGTTCGATTAAATATAAAGGCGAAGTTGTAAGAATAGCAAGCTTTATCGACATTACCGAAATGGTTAATTTAAGGAATTCTATCGAACAGGAAAGGAACCTTTTTAAGATATTAATCGAAAATATTTATTCGGGCATAGCCTTATACGGAAAAGATAAATTTTTATACGTGAATTCGGCGCTTCTTAATTTATTCGGATTGACAAAAGAAGAGTTTCTAAATAAAAGCGTAACCAATTTTTTCGATATAGAAGAAAATCAGCTTTATTCCTCAAATGTTTCATTATTCAATGTGCACCATAACAGCGAATTTTCATCCAGGTTTATTTATAAATATACAGATAAAACTGACAATGTCAGGTATATCGATTTATTCAGGACGGCAGTTGCTTATGGCGGAAAGGAAACCGGCCTCGCTATTTTTACCGACGTAACGGGCCAGATATTCAGGGAGCAGAATATACTCGTAGAAAAAGACATATATAAAGAGCTTTCCGAGATAGACACCCTGACCCAGATTTATAACAGGAGGGCTATGGACGCCAAGCTGACGGAACTTCTCAACTTAGCCAAAAGATATAGCAGGCCGTTATCCCTTATAATGTTCGATATAGACAGGTTCAAAAACATAAACGATACTTTCGGCCACTCTACGGGAGATTTAATACTTAAAGAACTTGCCGCCGCCGCCAAAGAAGACCTGAGAAATACGGATTTTTTTGCAAGATACGGCGGAGAAGAATTTATTGTTATAGCTCCCGAAACGCCCCTCAAAACGGCAAAAGAACTTGCCGAAAGATTGAGATTAAAGGTTCAGGGGCATGATTTTAAAATAGGAAGAGGCGTTACTATCAGCCTCGGCGTGGCGTCGTTAACGGACAACGACGACGAACGCGGCATTGTCAATCGTGTCGATTCGGCGCTTTATAAGGCAAAAGAGCTCGGGAGAAATTTAGTTTACAGCGAAAATTTTGATTGATTTGTTTTTTAAAATTTGATAAACTTTAAAATCTATCTGTTTAAATTAAATAAATATTAAATATTCAAACAAAGGAGCAAGCTATTTATGGCAAATCATAAATCTGCGGAAAAAAGAGCAAGGCAGACTAAAAAAAGAACTGAGCGGAATACCGGCAGTTTATCTAAAATGAAGACGGGAATTAAAAAACTTAAAGCCGCCGTTGCCGAAAACGATAAGGAAAAGGTCGTTTCGCTTTTTAACGCAAACGTATCTTATATTATGCAGTTAGCCGCAAAAAAAATAATACACGGGAATAACGCGTCGAGAAAAGTTTCTGCGCTTGCAAAACTCAAGAATACTATAAACGGTTAAGCTTAAAAATAAATTCCTCGAAAATCAAATCAGGCGGATACGACGTCGTCTTAAGTTTTAAGTCGGCGTCTTCCAAAAGTTCGACGGTCTTTTTTAGCTCCCGGATATTAAAGTTCGACAGATTTTTTATAAATTTATTTTTCAGGAAAGGCAGGACGGAGTTTACGCTTAAAATAGTTTCAAAATCCATGCCGGACTGTTCCTGCATCTTTGCCTTGTGCAGTTTTCTTATCTCGCTGTAGAGTATCGATATAATTTTTATAGGTTCTTCCCCGTCGCCGTAAATAATATTAAATATCGAAAACGCCGCTTTTAAATCCC
>JAJYYS010000151.1 GCA_021800745.1 bacterium | reverse complement strand
AACTTATCCAGACCAAAAAGGAGGGCGCGCCGTCTTTTAAAATTAACGGAATTACCGTTCATTCTATTTACGACCCCGTTTTGGAAGCGCGGAAGTGGGCGGGACAGGTTGCAGGGCAAATAGAAGGACGGAGCAAGCCGGATAAAATTATAGTTTTCGGATTAGGCGCAGGTTATCATATAGAAGCTTTAACCGGTTTATTGAAAAAAGAAGAAAGCAAAATAGAAATTGAGGTAATAGAGCCTTCCGAAGAATCTTTCCGGTTTATAGAAAACAACTTTAACGTTTCCGAATTACTGAAAAATGTAAAACTTACTATTTATAAAGACGCTTCTAAAATTTCCGAAAAACTCGAATTAGATAAAAGCGATATAATATTCTGCGAGCTTCCGTCGTACAGAAAAATATTTCCTGCCGTTTACGATTTAATATACAAACTCTACGGCATAAGCCAGTTTTTCTCACCGTCTTCATTTAAAGTTTTAGTAGTTCAGCCTATGTACGGGGGGTCCTCTACTATAGGAAACTATCTGCATTCCGCGTTTTTAAATCTCGGATACGACGCAAAAATACTCGATTTTTCAAAATTCTACGATGCATATAAATATATGGGGGAATTTACGCCCAACGAGGACCATGTAAATTCTTTAAAGCAGATGCTCGTCAACCTTATGTCCGAAGCCCTGCTTTCGTCGGTATTTAACGACCCCCCCGATTTGGTTGTTTTTATGGCGCAGTCTCCCGCAAGCGAAAGAACTTTGCTGAAGATAAGAAGCATGGGTATTAAAACGGCTTACTGGTTCGTCGAAGATTTCAGGACGCTTACTTACTGGAATACCATAGTAAAAAACGTGGATTATTTTTTTACTATACAGAAAGACGATTTTTTTGAAGAGCTTAAAAATATCGGCGCAAATAACTATCATTATCTTCCGTTAGCCTGCCTGCCTGATTTTCATAAGAAAATTACCGAAATTAACAAAGAAGACGAAGCCAAATATGCCTGCGACGTCGGCTTTGCGGGGGCGGGCTACTTTAACAGAAAAAACGTATTCGCCCAGCTGGTAGATTTTAATTTTAAAATATGGGGCGGCGACTGGTATGCCGGACTGCCCTTAAGCCTGTTGATTCAGGAAGGCGGAAAGCGGTTTACGGAAGAAGATGCCGTTAAAATATATAACTATTCTAAAATAAATATAAACCTTCATTCTTCTATGTGGCACTGGGACGTAAATCCAAGCGGAGATTTTTTAAATCCGCGAGTTTACGAAATTTTAGGGTGCGGAGGTTTTCAGCTTGTTGACAGGCGCAAGTATATGGAAGGGGTTTTTGAGGACGGCAAGGATTTAGTCGTTTTTGAGACCGTCGATGATTTAAGAAAAAAAATAAAATATTATCTTGCCAACGAGGAAGAAAGGCTGGCTGTCGCCTCCCATGGCTGCGAAACGGTTAGAAAAAACCATACTTATGAACGCCGCATCCGCGAAATGATGAATATAATATTATTGGATTCATACGAACAAATAAGAACAAAATTAATTTTCAGAAAAGAAAATGTTTCCGTGTTGTTAAAGGAAATCGAGGGAAACGAAGAGCTTCACCGGCTTATTATGCAATTTTCGGATAAAAATGCTATTTCCATAAAAGATATGGCAGATTATATAAAACGGGGAAAGGGCAGGTTGTCTAAATCGGAAGCCATGATTCTAATGCTCTGGGCTATAAAAACCAAATTAGTTAAACTCGAAGGGTTGTAATGCGTCGATGAAAGATAATAATATTAAACCATGGATTCCCGCCTACGCGGGAATGACTTTATTTGTGTAATGCGTCGATGAAAAACATAATAATATTAAACCTTACCCGCATGGGTGATTTAATACAATCCACCTCTCTTTTTAAGAAAATTAAACTTGTTTATCCGGAAAGCCGCGTAACCCTTCTTATATCAAGCGACTTTGCCGGAATTGCGCCTTTTTTGCCTTATATCGACGAGATTAAACCGATTGACCTAACGGGGCTTTCGGAGCTCTTAAAGTCAAATAATTTTGAATTTACGACAGAAATTTTGAAGGCCGTTAACGCAATGTTCGATGGAATTTTATCGGTAAAATACGACCTTGCCGTAAATCTTTCGCACGACGAATTCAGCGTTTATTTTCTTTACATATTGAATTCCTTAAAAAATATAGGTATATACATAACCCGCGAAGGAACTATAGTATCGAACGATAAAATGATAGCCTATATGTTTTCGGCGGTTAAAAACAGAAAGGTAAGCGTTTTAAATCTTGTCGATATTTACGAAAGATGTTTGAATTCCGAAGATAAAATCCATGTAAATAAAATTTTTTTAGATACCGAAAATATAAACAATAGCGGCGCATGCGATGTTTTGAAAGAAAACGGCATTGCCGCCGGCGATATTTTAATCTCTTTCGCTATAGGCGCATCGACGTCTCTTAAAAAATGGCGCTACGACTATTTTGCCGAACTGGCAAAGATGCTTTTAGCAGGCAACCCAAAAATAAAAATTATTCTGCTCGGCGCAAAATACGACGTGGAAGCTGGAAATTATATAGAAAATTCCGTAGCAGACGGCAGGCTTATAAATCTAACCGGCAAAACTTCGGTTTCGGACCTTGTATATTTGGTAAAACGCTGCCGCCTTTTAATAACCCACGATACGGGAACTATGCATATAGGAGTTGCCGCAGGGATTAAATTAATAGTTATTTATACCGGAAACGTCGGTTTTTGGGAAACGGGACCGTATTCGGCAAATCAGGTGCTTGTCGTGCCGGACATAGGATGTTTCCCATGCGATTTCAACCTTAAATGTTTAAACCCGGTGTGCAAGAGCCTCATTAAGCCGGAATATATTTATGATATAGCAGAGATGATTTTAGACAAAATCCCCGCCGAAAATTACCGTCAAATCTTGTCTAAATATAAAAGTTGCGGCATCATTCCGTATATTTCCAGACTCGATTCTAAAAAGTTTATCGATTATCTTCCGGCGGTAAAAGGAAAACTTAACTCTAAGGATTTAAAACTGAAAATATTAAAAACGGCTCTCGAGCATTTTTACGAAGAAGATTTTTGGAAAATAGACGAAAACGAAATAGAACTTTTTCTTGACTGTTTCGGAGCCGTAGAATATAATCTTAGCTTGGATATAAGCGAGGGATTAAAGGTCGTAGATAATATGATTGCTCTTTGCGGAAGCGGAATGGCGGAGACAAAAAAAATGGTCGATATAGCCCTAAACGACCCGTTCGATACCGATAGAATAAATGAAACGACCGGCAATATAAAGTCTATAGACTTCGAGCTAAAATATCTTTCTTCGGTTTACGACGACCTGTCTTTGTTTAATCAAATTCACGTCATAAACCAGAGCAGTTCGGCGAGCTACGATTTGTTC
>JAJYYS010000150.1 GCA_021800745.1 bacterium | reverse complement strand
TTCCGGAAGAAAACCCTCTGCTCTGTAAAAAATCGTAGAGTTTCTTTTTAAATATAAGTTCGTTCTCCCTGTACTTTATCAGCGAAACTTTCTTTTTGTCTATTGCTTTAAGCGCCGCGCCGCGTTCCTCGTCTTCGGCGTAGAACTTTTCCATAAGTTCGCTTATAAGGCTTTTATTTATTCCTTTTTTGTATAATTCGTAGCTTAATTTTATCTTACCTATAAGCCTGTTTTTACCGTTCTCTATGAGCCGTCCGGCAAACGCCTCGTCGTTTAAATATCCGTATTCTTTTAATTTTTTAACCGCCCTGCCGGTATCCTCGGTCGAAAATCCTTTTTTTATAAGCTTTTCGACAATCTGTTTTTCGGAATACGTCCTTGCCGAAATAAGCTTCAGAGAATAATCCTCAGACGTTCCGAGGGCTTTAGACTTTCTTTTAGAAATATTTTTCTGCGATACTTTCAAATTAAGCGCTCCGAACTGTAGGGTCAGCCCTTTAACTTTAAGTAGTCCAGTAAGAGCTTGAACCGCCGGAAAGGGAACCGGCGTCTGCCGCTCCCGAACCGGATGCCTGCCCCGAAGACGGCTGCTGCGGCCGGCCGGAAGGTTGAACGCGGCCCGCCTCCGGTTCTGCGTCCGAGCCTATGCCCTGATTTATGCCTTCGCTGGAAGAATTTACCCCGGATATCAAAAGGGCAAGGTCGTTGGGAGAGGTAGATTCGGATAAAGCATCTTCGTAAGTTATTAACCCTGCCTTATAAAAATTATAAAGCGACTGGTCGAAAGTCTGCATTCCGTACTGAATATTTCCGCTTTTTATATAATCTCTTATGCTTGCCGTTTTGTCTTCGTTAGCAATGCATTCTTTTATAGTCTCTGTCCCGAGCATTATTTCTATTGAAGGAAGCCGCCCTTTTTTATCGGCTCTGATTATGAGCCTCTGCGATATTACGGCTGAAATAACGGAGGCAAGCTGTATTCTTATCTGTTTTTGCTGATATGGCGGAAAAACCGCTATAATTCGGTTAATAGTTTCCTGTGCATCAAGGGTATGGAGCGTACTCATAACGAGATGCCCGGTTTCGGCGGCAGTTATTGCCGTTTCTATAGTTTCGAGGTCGCGCATTTCGCCGACGAGGATAACGTCGGGGTCCTGCCTCAGCGCTTCCCTCAGGCCGTGGGAAAAGGAATAAACGTCCATACCGAGTTCCCGCTGGTTTATTGCGGCTTTTATATCTTTATGAAGATATTCTATAGGGTCTTCCACGGTTATGATGTTAACCGGCTTGTTGTTGTTGATATAATCTATCATAGAGGCAAGCGTAGTCGATTTTCCGCTTCCGGTAATACCCGTAACGAGTATAAGCCCTCTCTCTTTAAGGGCGATTGACTTGATTATTTTAGGAAGATTAAGCGAGTCGAAAGCCGGAATGTTAAACGGAATATATCTCATTGCAATGCTTAACGAATTTCTCTGGGAATATATATTTACCCTGAATCTACCGACTTCGGACAGGCTGTAGGCAAGATCGACATCCCTGTTATCCTGAAATACTTTAAGCTGATGTTTATCCATCATACTTCCGGCTATTTTTTCGATTACTTCCTTAGACATTATGCCGAAACTTTCCTGCCGGTAAATATCGCCGTCTATTCTAAAAATAGGATAAGTATTTACCTTAAGATGGATATCCGAAGCCCCTTGAGCTACCGCAGTTTTTAAGATAGTTTCTATAAGTGACTGCCGTTCTGCGGACTGATAAGATTGATTGGATTGAACCGATTCTTCGCTCATTTTAACTATATTTATTCAAGTTATATTTCTTTATGCCTTAAGATTAAATTTGTCTAAAATTTTAGAATATATCTCGTCGCGAAGCGCCGGATTGTTTTTCAGGGTTTCTTTGGCGGCTTCCCTGCCCTGCCCTAATCTTTCTTTGCCGTAGCTGAACCATGTTCCCGATTTTTCTATAATGCCGTTTTCGGAACCGAGATCGACTATATCACCTTCCAAGGATATTCCGCTGTCGTAAATTATGTCGAATTCCGCCTCTTTAAATGGGGGGGCGACTTTGTTTTTTACTATTCTCGCTTTAGTGCGGGAACCTACGACCTCGTCTCCTTTTTTGATTGAACCTATTCTTCTTATGTCTATTCGGACGGAAGCATAAAATTTAAGGGCGTTGCCTCCGGTGGTAGTTTCGGGAGAACCGAACATAACGCCTATTTTCATTCTTATCTGATTGATAAATATAACGGATGTGTTCGATTTCGCAATTGCCGAAGTAAGTTTTCTCAACGCCTGCGACATAAGGCGGGCTTGAAGCCCCATATGCGCATCGCCCATATCGCCTTCTATCTCGGCCTTGGGAACAAGAGCGGCAACCGAGTCTATAACTAAAACATCGATAGAACCGGACCTCACGAGAGAATCGGCTATTTCCAAAGCTTCTTCGCCTGTGCCGGGCTGGGAAATTATAAGTTCGTCCACGTTTACACCGATTTTTTTTGCGTATTTTAAATCTAAGGCGTGTTCTGCATCGATAAAGGCGGCGATACCGCCTTTTTTTTGGGCCTGAGCGACGATTTGAAGGGTAAGGGTAGTTTTTCCCGAGGATTCAGGACCGAATATCTCGATAACTCTTCCTTTAGGTATTCCTCCGATACCGAGGGCAATATCTAATGACAGAGAACCAGTAGGAATAGACTGAATATCCTCAGCCGGCGGTTTTCCGCCGAGTTTCATTACAGCTCCGGCTCCGAACTGCTTTTCTATCTGGGCAATAGCAAGGTCTAACGCTTTTATTTTCTGCTCATGCATAGGCTGTTCCTTAACTTTATTTTCTGACAGGGACGGACTCGAGTCTCCCTTATTGCCGCCGGATTTTAACGCCATAATTATTCCTTCCTTTTCTTATTTTATTTTTTTTATTTAAAAGTTATATATCAAAAAAGAAATATTATCAAGTTAAATTATTGTTACGTTTTTATTAAAGACTGCGGCGTCCCGCTTACAAGGCGGTATATCCAGAACAACGCCATTTTTGCCGTATATGCTTTAACGTCTAAGCGGGAACCGGAAAACGAATATTTTCTTACTTCTTTTACTTTGGAACTGGAAAGTGCTATGAAAACCGTCCCTACGGGATAATTATCGTATTCCGTTTTGGGTCCGGCAAATCCGGTTACCGCAATACCTATGTCGGCCTTTGCATTTTCTCTCGCTTTTTCCGCCATTTCTATAGCACATTTATCCGATACCGCGCCCTCTTTTTCTATAACCGCTTTATCTACTCCAAGAAGAGCGGTTTTTGCGTAATCGGAATACACCACGCCGCCGTAAACGAAATAAGCCGAAGCCCCCGGCAAATCCGTAAGCTTATCCGAAATATAACCGCCGGTAAGCGATTCCGCAACTGCAATCTTTATACCGTTTTCTTT
>JAJYYS010000149.1 GCA_021800745.1 bacterium | reverse complement strand
GTCTTCTTTTGTCAGTCCGAAGTGCCTGTATGCAAGTTCCGTGGCTACCCTGCCTTTTTTTGACCGCTGTATAAAACCGCAGGCTACTAAATAAGGCTCGACGACGTCTTCAAGCGTGTCTTTCTCGTCGTTCATAGCTTGCGCTATGGTTTCGATGCCGACCGGTCCGCCTCCGAACTTTTCGATGACGGTTTTCAAGAAAAGTATGTCGTTGGCATCTAAGCCGAGTTCGTCTATTCCGAGGCTTTCAATGCCGAATTTCGCCACTTCGAGCGTTATGCAGTCTTTTTTAAGATGCGTCATATAATCCCTCAACCGCCTTAAGAGCCTGTTGGCTATCCGTGGCGTTCCTCTGGAACGGCGCGCTATTTCGAGAGCGGCGGCGCTTTCTATGCCTATGCCGTAAAGTTTCGCGCTTCTCATTACTATGGCGGCAAGTTCTTCAGCATCATAATATTCAAGGCGCGCCGTAAATCCAAACCTGTCCCTCAAAGGAGACGGTATAAGCCCCGCCCTCGTGGTAGCGCCTACGAGAGTGAACCGCGGCAAACTTATTCTTATAGATTTTGCCGTAGCGCCTTCGCCGATTATAATGTCGAGCTTAAAATCTTCCATTGCCGGATAAAGCATTTCGGCTGCGGGTTTGGGAAGTCTGTGTATTTCGTCTATAAATATTATGTCGCCGTTGGAAACGGCGGATAAAAGGGCGGCTATATCGCCGGCTTTTTCTATGGACGGTCCGGAAGTAATTTTAATATTTACCCCAAGCTCTTTTGCTATAATGCCTGCGAGGGTAGTCTTGCCCAGACCGGGGGGACCGAAGAACAGGAGATGGTCAAGGTCGTGATGTCCGAGGCTTGAAGCCCTTTTTTTAGATGCGTTTATAAAAATCAGAAGGTTTTCCTTAAGTTTCGCCTGTCCTATGTAATCGTCGAAGGATAGCGGCCTTACGGGATTGTCGAAATCGCCGGCTTCGTCTTTTTCCGGAGAAACCGAATCTGCCTCATTTTCCGGTGCATTTCTCAAAATTTTTTCGTCTTCTGCGCTTTTAAATTCTTTTTTAAACGATGCCATAATTATATTTATAAATTTTTCCTGGAATATATATATTTTAAGCACTCTTTCGTTAAATCTTCGGTAGCGGCCGGAATGTTTCCTTCGGATTTAACTATACCGAAAACTTTGCTTGCAAGGTTAAAGGAATCCAGCCTTGAATAGCCCAGCGTTTCAAGCGCCTGAGCCGATTCCATTATTATATCCGAAGGCTGTTTAGCCGCGGGTATCGCCGGATTTACTATTTCGTCCACGCCTTTGCCGCCGCTTAGAGTGCCGGAATCATTTTCCTTTTGCGCCGACCGCGAAAATCCCCCCGAATTTACATTTGCGCCTGCAGGTTCTAGATATTTAAGGGGTTTTATCCAGAGGTCGCTTGCTTTTATATCGTTAAAAGCCGCCGATTTCTTGAGTATTTTATTTTTTAACTCCATTATTATCCGCTCGGCTTTAGACTGCCCTATGCCTTTAATAGCGCAAAGCGCGGATATATCCTGCGTCGTCAAAATATTTATCAGATTTCCTGCGTCTATGCTGGAAAGGATAGTAACGGCAAGTTTTGGACCGACGTCTTTTACGTCTAAAAGCAGCGAAAAAATTTCCCTCTGAAGCCGCGTATTGAAACCATAAAGGGTTATTCTGTCTTCCCTGACGTAGGTATGGATAAAAAGGCTCAAATCCATGCCGGCGCTTACGTATGCCGAATTTTTTTCAAAATTAGGCATCGGCATATATACCTCATATCCGACCCCGCCCGTTTCGAGAATGATAAGCGATTTTTCAATATCTCTGTGAATTAAAGTTCCGTGCAAAAATGCTATCATTTTATATTCCGAAATACTAAGTTATACAATTTTATACACCGACGAAATTTGTCATATCGGTAGCGCAGCAGACGGCAATCGAAAGCGCATCCGATATATTATCGTCAAGATTTTCGTTTAAAAACTCCGTTACGTTAGAGCCTTTAGAGGCGCAAATAAGCCTTAGGGCGTCTTTCATCTGGCTTTTATCGGCATCTCCATAACCCGAAATGCTTTTTTTGACGAATCTCGGAGAATATTCTTTAAGTTTTATGTTTAAAACCGACGAGAGCAGGCATATTACTCCTCTTGCCTGCGATAGTTTAATTAAGGACGATGGATTTATGCCGGAAAATACGGATTCCAAAGACATAATGTCCGGCGGATATTGAAGGGCGGCTTCCTTAAGTTCGTCGTAAATTTTGCTTAGATTTGAAGGAAACTTGTTTCTTCCCGCGTCTATCAAGCCGCAGGATATAATATCGAACGGCTTGCCGAAAGAAGGCAGGTCCAAAACAGCCCATCCCGTCAATCTCGACCCTGGGTCAACCCCTAAAATTCGATAGCCCATAATTAATATAATAATTAAATATTATACGGCAACCGGCTTAACCTTCGGTTTCCTGTATATCCTTAATTTTGCAATAGAATTTTAATTTTCTGGATTCCCGCTTTCGCGGGAATGACAATACATGGATTTAGACTTTAACCCAACGGGTGTCATTCCTGCGCAAGCAGGAATCCAGTATTTACATATAAAAGAAACATTTAAATATTTTCTATTGCAAAATTAAAGTATATCGAAGTTTGCGTGAATATTTTGAATTCCTTCTATTTCTTCGAGCGCGTCCATAAGCCTTACCATCTGGTCGGCTTCTTTTCCTTTAAGCTCGATATTGGTCTGCGGAATGTATGAAATTTCCGAGAATTTTTCTTTTACGCCCTTAGCATCGAAAGCGGACTTTACATTCTCGAAATCTTTTACGTCGCTGTAAACAAGAATTTCGTCTTCTTCTGTTTTTACGTCCTCCGCCCCGGCTTCCAAAGCTATTTCCATAATAGCGTCTTCCGTATTGCCATCCGCAGAGAATCCTATTACGCCTTTTTTATTGAACATCCACATAACGCAGCCTGATTCGCCGAGGCTTCCGCCGTGCCTCGAAAGAGCGTGCCTTACTTCCGAAACCGTCCTGTTTCTGTTGTCCGTCAAGGTTTCGATAAGAAGGGCGACGCCTGCCGGTCCGTATCCCTCGTATATTATCTCTTCGTAAGTTTCGCCCTCAAGCTCGCCGGCGCCTTTTTTCATAGCCCTTTCGATATTTTCCTTAGGCATATTGGCGGCCTTGGCTTCATCTATGGCAAGCCTTAAACGCGGATTGGACGATATGTCTTTTCCGCCTATTCTGGTGCTGGTAATGATTTCGCGGATGATATTCGTGAAAATCCTGCCTCTTTTTGCGTCTAAAGCCCCTTTTTTTCTTTTAATAGTACTCCATTTGCTGTGACCCGACATATAACAAGCCTCCTAAAGTAAAGTAAAATAAATATTACGCGCAATTAAAATAACAGATAAATGGTGCGAAAGGGGGGAGTTGAACCCCCATGGGTTGCCCCGCTGGATTCTAAGTCCAG
>JAJYYS010000148.1 GCA_021800745.1 bacterium | reverse complement strand
CCGTCGCGATGACTTTGGTAGATGCGGACTGTTTTTTAGCGCATCCGTATAAACCCATCGATATAACGATGGAGAATAAGGCGATTAATAAAATCGAACCTTTAAACTTTTTCATTTTTCCCCTCTTTTAATACATAAAAGTTAAAATTAAATATATGAATATCTTTAAATAGTAACATAGCTATATAAACGTTGCAAGATAATTTTAGCTTCTTCTAATCTGTCCCGACTCAAAATCTCTTTCTTTAATCTTATTTTTATTTTAAACTCTCCAATAAAGTTAAAAATATACGACGACGAAAATTCTTTATCGTTTACAAGTTTAACCAGAGCTTCAAAAACCGTACCCGCCGATTCATGAAATTCTAATACGAATTCTTTTTCTTTTATTTCAAGAAGCTGAACCTTCGAATTTTTCATATAGCTTTTGAGTTCTGTTATTTTCAGAAGATTCTCGACGGGAACCTCGATTTTTCCGAATCTGTCTTTAAGTTCGGTTCTTATTTTATCGACGTCGCTCCGGCTGTTGCAATTCGAAAGTTTTCTATAAACGGACATTTTTATTTTACCTTCGCTTATATAGGAATCGGGAATATAGGCCGATAAATTTACCTTTACCTCGGGAACTATCTGCGGAGGTAGAACGACGCCCTGTATTTTTTCTACCTCTTCTTTAAGCATCTGCATGCACATTTCAAGTCCTACGGCGTTTATATGTCCCGATTGCGCTCCTCCGAGAATATTACCTGCCCCTCTTATCTCCAAATCCGCCATTGCAAGTTTAAAACCGGAGCTAAGTTCGCTGTAATCTTTAATGGCGTTTAGTCTTTTTCTTTGTTCGGCGCTTAGGTTATCTTTACCGTTTTCCAGAAGAAGCAAACAGTATGCCTGTATATGAGACCTTCCGACTCTTCCTCTAAGCTGATAAAGCTGGCTTAAGCCGAATTGTTCGGCATTATTTATAATAATCGTATTTACATTGGGATTATCCAGCCCCGATTCTATGATTGCCGTCGAAAGAAGCATATCGTAACCTTTATTGTAGAATATATGCATAATATCCATAATTTGCTCGGAATCCAGCCGCCCGTGAACTACCCCTATTCTTATATCCGGCATTATTTTTTTAAGCCTGTTATAAACCGTGTCTAATCTGGATATTCTGTTGTCGATGAAATAAACCTGGCCACCTCTGTTTAATTCTTTAAAAACCGCATCTTTGATAATACCGTCTTCATATGATTCTATAGACGTAATAACGTTTTTCCTGCCGGAAGGAGGGGTGCTTATGATGCTTATATCTCTTATGCCAGACATCGAAAGATACAGCGTCCTGGGGATAGGCGTCGCGCTCATAGCAAGCACGTCTATGGAATATCTTATTTTTTTTATTTTTTCTTTCTGGAGCGCACCGAATTTTTGCTCTTCGTCTATAATCAAAAGGCCTATATCCTTGAACTCTATCTTTTCGGATAACAGTTTATGCGTTCCTACTATTATATCTATGCTCCCGTCTTTAATTCCTTTAATTATCTCTTTCTCTTCGTTTTTCTTAATAAACCTTGAAATACATGCTACTTTTACGGGATATTTTTCAAATCTTTTTTTAAAATTATTGTAATGCTGGTCAACTAAAAGAGTTGTGGGAGCCATTAAGGCAACCTGCTTTCCGTCCATGGCGGCTTTAAAAGCGGCCCTTATTGCGACTTCCGTTTTTCCGAATCCTACATCGCCGCATATCAGCCTGTCCATAGGCTTACTGCCGCGCATATCCGAAAGAACTTCCTTTATCGCCTTGGCCTGGTCGTCTGTTTCTTCAAAATCGAAACTTTCCTCGAATTCCCTATATTCCTCATTTTCTTCGGAGAATGCAAACCCTCTTTCGGCCATTCTTTTGGCATACAAAACTTTTAAATCTTCGGCTATCTCTTCAATTCTTTTTTTTGCCTTTATTTTTGCTTTTTCCCACGATTTGTTTCCGAGCCTGCTCAATACGGGAGAATTTTCTTCGGAAGAAGCGATATATTTATGAAGCAGAAATATTTTATCGGACGGAACAAAAAGCTTATCGCCTGCCTCAAAAATAAGCGCAAAATAATCGGATGAAATTCCGTTAACCGTAATTTTTTTTATTTCGACGAATTTTGCTATGCCGAATTCGTCGTGAACTACGAAATCGCCCGGATTAAGTTCCTCTATATTTTTAAAATAATCCGCACCTGCCGCTCCGCGCCCGGATTCAGGCGTTAAATCCAGATGCTCCCTGAAAAGCTCTTCGCCTTTAATTATAAAGAGCTTATGCTTCTTGGATATAATGCCGGAGGAAATATCCCCCGTCGAGATTTGAAAACGGTCTCCCGCTTTATCCGCGCCTAAGCCAATAGACCCGAAAATAGTCTCCAGCCTCTCTTTATGAATTTCGTTCTTTGACGCTATTATTATACGGTATCCTTTTTCGATCAGATTAATAAAAATTTTTCTGATTAAAGCCAAATTCAATTTTCCGTCTTTATATTTTAATTTTGCGATAAAATCGATACTGCCGGATTCTATGGAGGACGATAATCTTCCTATAGGATTATCGGGGCCTTTAAGGCCGCAATATACCGCTGATTTTTTATAATTATAATAATAGAATTCGCCTAAATTATTTAAGGAAATATTTAAAAGATTTTTATTAAGCATATCGCGGTTTAGCGCATCTAAAAGTTCAGTTTCCGGTTCTTCTATATATAAGACCGGGCTTTCCAATACGTCTAAAATGTTCAGTTTCTTTTCGTAATAATCCGGCTTGACCGGAAATACGGTAAAGCCTTCTATATTTTTAAAACTTACCTGCGTATTTAAATCAAAATATCTTATATCCTCGACGGTCTCGTCGAAAAAATCTATCCTTGCCGGATAAGGGCTGTCCGCGTTAAATATGTCGATAATGCCGCCCCTGACCGCAAATTCGTTTTCGTTCTCTATCTGAATCGTTTTCTCGTAACCGTAAGAAATTAACGTACTTATAAGATTTTCTCTGGGAAAATTCAATCCTTTCTTTATATGTATAAAAGAATTTAAAAGGCTGTCCGGTTCCGGAACTTTAGAAAAAAAAGAAATCGGGGTCAGTATTATAACCGCATTGCTATTATGCTTTAAATCGTACAGGAGGCTTACAGGAATTATTTCTTCGCAAAATAATATTTTTTTCGCGGAGAAAAATGAAAGATTTTTATATAAATCCTTAGCAGAGGCAAAACTGTCGCATAAAAAAGCGTATGTTCCGCCTCTATTTGCTATAGATAAAGAAATATCTAAAGAAAAGGCCGCAGGTGTTTTTAATTTTATCGAATTCAAATCAATGCTCTATGGCAATTCCAATCTATAACTTTAATACCGTTGAATAGAATTAAAGTTTTGCTTCTTTAATCGAAGCCTGCGCCGCAGATATAATTGCCACCGGAACCCTATAAGGAGAACAGCTGACATAATTAAGATTCAACCCGTGGCAAAATTCAATCGAGC
>JAJYYS010000147.1 GCA_021800745.1 bacterium | reverse complement strand
GCGGTAGAAACTACCGACGGGAAAGCCCAGACCGCAAATAACGGGGTCTTGTTTTTTGACGATGTTGACACTTTAACTATGGACAACCAATCTAAACTTTTATATTTTCTGGATTATCACGTTTGCGAAAAGGTCGGCAGCACAATGCCCGAATTATTAAACTTATGGGCGGCGTTTTCCACAAATTCCAATATTGAAGAAAAAATAATGACCGGATTTATGAGGGAAGATTTTTATTACAGAATTTCCACTATTAAGGTAAACATTCCCCCCTTAAGGGAAAGACCTAACTTCATAAAATATTTTATTGAAAATTATTTGGATAGTTTAAAAATTTCGTACTGCAAAAAATTCATGGAAGAATGTCTCGGATATGCCTGGCCCGGAAATATCAGAGAAATGACCTCTGCGCTTGATAGAATTCAGATTTTAAATTATGACGGATGTAAAAAAGTTAATTCGCTTAAAGAATGCGGCATAGAATCGAATGAAAAAATAACCGGCACATACTCAATACATAACGATAATGCCGATATATACGGGCATAAACGCAAAAACTATAGTTCACAGCAAAGCGATTCGGAAAATTATCCGGCGGGATTAAAACAAAACGTGGGCAGAGAAGATATTTTTGATATAACTTCCGAAAAAAATAGAATTATGTGCGCATTAAAAAAAGCAAAATACAAAAGGAATAAGACATGTAAAATATTGGACATTTCATACTCTACGCTGTGGCGGAAATTAAAACGATACGAGATTTACGAGAAGCTCAGATAAATCAATAAATGCCCTATCCGCGTTTTTATTAACAGCGGATAGGGCAAGTTTTAGACACAACCCTGCCGGTAAAACAAAATTACGGCCTGACGTTAAACTTTTTGAATATCCATACCTTTGCTATATCGACAAAGAACAAGTAAATTATACCGATTATTAAAATTCCAAGTATGTCCCCCCATGAAACGGAAGTTATCAAAGGACTTCCTCCGCCGATACCGGCAATACCGTAGTGCGCCAGCAGGGAAACGAGTATGAAATCGGCGATGGTTGCCGTAATCATAAGCTTGGATGGCATGGACTTGTAAAAATAACCTCCGGTCCTGACGAGATACAAAACGCCCTGTCCCGTAAAAACCATTATCAGGAACACTATTGTTTGAATCTGGCCGGTGGGATAATTTTTAGAAAGCAAATATACAAGGGCGCCAAAGGAAAAAATGAGCTGAAATATTCCCATTGGAACGGAACCCATTATCATATTCTTAATCTTCCAGTCGTTCGGTTTCGGAGAGAATTTCACGTTATCCGTTGATATCGACATGGTTACGAAATCGTTGGTAAATAATAAGAGGATTACTAAAAGCGGAGTTATTATGAACGATTGGGACGGAAGTTTATGATAAAAGTAATTCATAAGAACGACTCCGAATATCGTAAAGAAAGAAATTTCTATGGTTTTGGCTATCTTGTTCAGAACCCAAGTTGCCATCCTCTGGAATATTTCCCTGCTCGTTTTAATAGCGCCAACGATATCCGCCAGACCCGGGTCTGTAAGAACCACGCTGGCTGCAGCTTTTGCCACATCGGTAGAACCTGAAACGGCTATTCCGACCTCTGCCTGTTTAAGCGCAGGAGAATCGTTTACGCCGTCGCCGGTCATTCCGACGATATAGCCGTCATCCTGAAGCGCCTTCACTATGCTATATTTATCTTCGGGATAAATGCCGCCGAACACGTCGTAATCCGCAAGTTTTTTCTCGCCTTCTTTGGTTTTGCTGAGTTCAAGGAGTTCTTTCCTCTCGCAAACCCTGTCGCCGATGTCGA
Source organism: bacterium (assembly GCA_021800745.1). The sequence goes on along the minus strand of JAJYYS010000147.1, from coordinate 1,701 downwards.
GCCTGCCTGCTATAGTCCTGGCGGTTATGGCAGTGTCGCCGGTCAGCATAATAGTCCTGACGCCTAGATTGCGAAGTTCATGGACGAGGGTCTTGGAATCCGGCCTTTCAGGGTCCATATAACCCAGGAACCCTAAGAAATCTAATTTATCGCCCTTTTTGCTCCCGACCGCAAGGACCCTTTCCCCTTTAGTCGCAAGGCTTGTTTCAACTTCCTCGAATTTATATCCCGAATCTTTTCCGCCGTTGACCATTTCCCAGATGGTTTTGGGCTGCCCCTTGAATACCTGGACATCTTGACCGTTTACGTTGTAAACGGCTTCGGTTCTTTTAGTAGCAGGGTCGAACGGAGTAAAAGATACGCGCGTTCCATCCTCTTTTATGTTTAAAGGATCCGAAACTTTGAATATCGCATCGTCTAAGGCATCCTGACTTTTCGCGTCGCTTGCCATAATCGCATATTTTAACAATTCTTCTTTCGTATGTCCGTCAACAGGGGTAACGTCTTCAAGAATAACCTTGTTTGCGGTAAGGGTTCCAGTCTTATCGGAGCAAAGAATCGTCATTGCCGCGGATTCCTCTATAGCGGAAAGTTTAGTCGTCAATACGCCTTTTTTGGAAAGTTCGACCGCGCCGAGCGCCGTGGAAAGCGTGTAAGTTGCCGGAAGGGCTATCGGGATAGCCGCTATAAGTATTACTAATATAAAAACAAGCGTGTCGAGGAGCGGGAAACCGTTATATAAACCGTATACTAAAAAAAATGCAAGGATAACGAAATCTATCGCCATCAGATATTTAACGATTTTAAAAATCAATTTCGACAGGTTGCTTTTGGTTTTTGCAATTTTAACGAGTTCCGCTGTCTTGCCGAAGAAGCTGTTTTTCCCCGTTCCAACGACTATTCCCGTCGCTTCCCCCCTTTTTACGACTGAACCGGAATATGCAACGCTACCCGCCTCAGCCTCGACTGGAAGAGATTCCCCTGTCAGGGCCGACTGGTCAAGCTGGACGTTACTGTCTAAGATTTTTACGTCGGCCGGAACGAAATCGCCCATTTTTAAAAGAACCACATCATCGGGCACGAGGTATTTCGCGTCAAGTATAGTCCACTTGTCGTCCCTCATGACTTTTGCTTTAACGGCAAGCCTCTGTTTTAAAAGCTCAAGGGCTTTTTGCGCCTTTCCTTCATGAAGGAAGGACATTACGGCGTTAAATATTAAAAGCGCTATTATTACTCCAGCCTCAATGTACTTTACCGATTCCTTAGTAGTAATTCCGGCTATAACTTCCAGTATCGCCGCAAACTCTAACATCCACGGAATAGGTCCCCAGAACCTTTTTAAAAAATCCATAACCGGATTCTTTTTTTCTTCCTCTACGCAGTTCAAACCGCACACTTCGATTTTCTGGTTTGCCTGTTCGGTCGTAAGGCAGACATACTCGCACACCATTTCCTTTTCTTTAGCCATTTACCCCCCAATTTGTTTAAAATACGGTTAATTTAAAAAAAATAAATAGTAATATAAAATACGCGCAAAGGAAAAAGAAGCATTTTTTATGCCATAAAATATCCTTATCGTGTTTCTTCAGATATTACCAATTTTAAAAAGGATTAAAATAAGTTAGGTCGGTTTTTTGAAATAAAATGATGTAATATGAAATGAAATGAAATATAATGAATTTATTTGAAATCAGATAATCC
>JAJYYS010000146.1 GCA_021800745.1 bacterium | reverse complement strand
TATAAATAATACAATATTTATTGTTTTAGTTTTAATTGTTCTTTAAATTTTGCAAATTTATATAAGTTTGATATTTCTTATCAAGAGCGGTAGAGGGACGGGCCCGTCGAAACCGCAGCAACCGATATCATGTGGAAGTCGGTGCTAATTCCCGCAGGTTAATTCCTGGAAGATAAGAAGAAAAGAGTTTAAAAAACCCCTTCTTCTGTAATTCATCCGGAAGAAGGGGTTTTTTAGTTTTATTCGGGTAATTTTAAATAATTAAATAAACAAATAAAAAATAAATTAAATAAGGAGAAGAAATGTTCGTTAAAGGTTTAAAATGCAGGGAATGCGGCAAAGAATATCCGGATAGCCCTCTTTATGTTTGCGACTACTGTTTTGGGCCGCTCGAGGTCGATTACGATTATGACGGGATTAAAAAACAAATAAGCATCGACAAGATCAAATCCAGAGAGCCGAATATGTGGCGATATCGGGAATTACTGCCTATAAAAGGGGAAATCAAAATCGGCAAAAATGTCGGATACACCCCTCTTGTAAAGGCTGATAATCTTGCAAAGGAATTGGGCGTTAAGGAGTTATATGTTAAAAACGATGCCGTAAATTTCCCGACATTGTCCTTTAAAGACAGGGTCGTGTCCGTTGCAATAGCCAAAGCGAAAGAATTTGGCTTTAAGGTCGTGGCATGCGCTTCCACGGGAAATCTTGCCAACGCGGTTGCGGCTTTGGCGGCATCGGCAAGCTACGAAAGTTTCGTATTTATTCCCTCAAACCTTGAAATCGGGAAAGTTTTGGGGACTTTGATTTACGACACCAATCTGGTTAAAATTGACGGAAGTTACGACAAGGTCAACAGGCTTTGCACGGAAATTGCCGGAAAACATAACTGGGGTTTCGTCAATATCAATTTAAGGCCATATTATGCCGAAGGCTCAAAATCGCTTACCTTCGAAATGCTTGAACAGCTTGGATTCAAAACGCCGGATAATGTAGTTGTTCCTATGGCGGGAGGTTCTTTAATTACAAAGGTAGGAAAGGCGATAGACGAATTCGAGTACTGCGGTTTGTTAAAGGAAAAGCCGCATACCAAAATTTTTGGCGCTCAGGCTGCGGGATGCAATCCGATAACCGCTACCGTTAAAGAAAAAAGAGAGTTTATCAAGCCGGTTAAAACCCCGAATACGATAGCAAAATCCCTTGCAATAGGCAATCCTGCCGATGGATATTACGCCTCCGACCTTATGAATAAAACAGGCGGATACGGCGAGGATGCAACGGATGATGAAATCGTCGAAGGGATGAAACTTTTAGCTAAAACAGAAGGGATATTTACCGAAACCGCGGGCGGCGTCACCGTTGCCGTGGCAAAAAAACTAATAGATAAGGGTTACATCAATAAAAATGAAACTACTGTTCTTGCCATAACGGGTAACGGCTTAAAGACGCTTGAGGCAATTAACGGAAAGTTGAAAGAGCCGGCAACGATAGGCGCAAATCTGGAAGAATTCGAAAAAGTGCTTGCTAAAGTCAGAGGTAAAAGCTAAAAAGAACTTAAATTATTTAAATTTTAGAAAAAATATAAAATAAAAAATTCTTACCATAAATAATAATAATTAATTTACAATTATCATAGCAGGAGGGTTAAATGCCAGTAAAAGTCAGAATACCAACACCTTTAAGGTCTTTAACAAACGGAACGGCTGAGGTTGAAGCTAATGGTTCAACCATTATCGAAATAATAAACGACCTTGAAAAAAATTTTGCGGGTATCAAAGAAAGAATATGCGAACAGAATGACCAGGTCAGGAGATTTGTTAATGTTTATCTTAACGATGAGGATATCAGATTTATAGACAGCGTAAATTCTAAAGTTAAAGACGGGGACACGGTTTCCATAATTCCTGCAATTGCGGGAGGCGCAGCCGAGAAAAAAAAATTTTATCTTAACTATCCCCAGGAAGCTATTAAAGAACCGCTGATATATCTTGTCGGTAAAAATTACAATGTTATTACAAATATAAGAAGCGCAAGTATTTCGAACGATATAGGAATAATTGCTATAGAGATAGAAGGCGAACCCCGTGAGATAGAAAAAGCCGTCAAATTTTTGGAATCAAAAGGCGTAACGGTGGAGCCCATTGTTCTTGATGTAGTAGAATGAAGCGGTAATGCGGCGTTTGATAAGACATAAATAAGCAAATAAGCGGAGGATATAATATTTTGGAATTTACCGAAGAACAGATTAAAAGATATGCAAGACATATAATATTGCCTGAGGTCGGCGGCGAAGGGCAGGCAAAATTGTTGTCCTCAAAGGTGTTATTGATCGGCGCGGGAGGGCTCGGCGCTCCTTGCGGATATTATCTGGGCGCTGCGGGAATCGGAACGCTCGGTATTGTAGATTTCGATACGGTTGACTTGTCCAATCTTCAAAGGCAAATATGGCACGGCACGGCAGATGTGGGAAGGTACAAAGTGGACTCTGCAAAAGATTCTATCGCAAGGATTAACCCCGATGTTAATGTCGTAACTTATAAGGAAAAGATTAGTTCGGAAAATATAAAGGACTTAATAAAAAATTATGATGTAATAATCGATGCTACCGATAACTTTCCGACAAGATATTTAATAAACGATGCCTGTCATTTTATGAAAAAACCGCTTGTTTACGGCTCGATATTCAGATTCGACGGACAGGCGACGGTATTTTTGCCGGAGGAAGGGCCGTGTTACAGATGCCTTTTTCCCGCTCCTCCGCCGCCCGGTCTTGTTCCAAGCTGCCAGGAAGCTGGGGTTTTAGGAGTTCTTCCCGGTGTAATAGGGGCAATACAGGCAAACGAGGCTATAAAAATTATTCTTGGCGTGGGAACTACCTTGAGCGGCAGGCTTTTAATCTATGACGCATTAGATATGAAATTTACAGAGATGAAACTCAGGCAGGACAGAACCTGTCCGTTATGCGGGGAATCCCCCAGTGTTTTTGACTTAATCGATTACGAAGACTTTTGCGAATTTAGGAGGGAGGATTAATTAAATGCCGGAATATAAAAGCAATAGCGAATTAAATATAAAAGGGGAAATTTGCCCCTTCACATTCGTAAAATCCAAACTTGCCTTAGAAAAGATGAAAAAGGGCGAAATTTTAAGGGTTATCGTCGATTATGAGCCAGCCATAAGAAATGTCCCCCGCTCTATGGAGGAACAGGGTCATAAAGTCCTGTCCATTAATAAAATTAACGATACCGATTATGAAATTATCGTCGAAAAAAATGGAAAAAAATAATCCTTATCTCTTTAGTTCCTTATCGAATATCGGCGGCACAGGTGCGGTTTTACTAAACAAAATAATTAATCCCGGGACGGGTTCTAAATTATACGCAAAATTAGAAAGCCTGAATCCAGGCGGTTCCGTCAAAGACAGGCCCGCATTATATATGCTCAAAAATGCTCTTGAAAAGGGGCTTTTAAAAGACAAGATGACCATAATAGATTCTTCTTCGGGCAATACCGGAATTTCTTATGCTATG
>JAJYYS010000145.1 GCA_021800745.1 bacterium | reverse complement strand
GAATCGCAGAAAACTACTTTTACCGATGAATCCAAACTCGAACTTCTTATAGAAGAAAAATTTATAAGAAAAGCGATAGGCGAGATGAAAGCCGTCCATCCATATGAAGAAGCGGCCTTCGATTTATATCCGCTCTACGATTTCGGCGGAAATGTAACCGAAGGCATGGGTGCGGTAGGGAATTTTAAAAGTAAAATAGATTTCGGCGGCCTATTAGACAAAATACAGAAGCTATTTTCTCCTATTTTTATAAATTATTGCGGAAATTTGAATAAAAAAATAAAAAAGGTTGCGGCCGTTTCGGGAAGCGGTTTCTCTTTTATAGATAATGCCGTAAAATCAGGCTGCGATGTTTTGATATCTTCCGAATTAACGCACAGCAAAGCAATAAAGGCAAACAAAAGCGGGCTCTGTTTAATAGAAATGTCCCATTTCGACACCGAAAAATATTTTACTTCCATAACCAAAGATATATTAACTAAAGAATTCAATGTGCCTGTTATCGAAAATACTTATGAAAATAACCCGTTTTTTAAATACAAAGGAGGAGAACTTTGAACGAACAGATTTCTTTTATAGTGGAAATTCAAAATATCGACGTGGAGCTGTTGAAATTTGAAGAATCGCTTAAAAAAACTTTCAATGAAATAGAGGAATCGCAGAATAATCTTAAATCGAAAGAATCGGAACTCGAAAAACTTAAAGAGGATTTGGTGGAAATCAATAAAAAAATCAACGCTTCCGAACTTGATATAAAATCTTGCGAAGACAAGATAATTAAGATGAAAGATACTCAGAAGCTGATTAAGACCAATAAAGAATACAATGCTATTCAAAAATCCATAAAAGATAACGAAGCATTAAAAAAGAAATCCGAAGACGAACAATTGGAATATATGGAAAATAAAGAGTCTATAAGCGGCAAAATAGCTCTCATCCAAAAAGAAATAGAAGAACTTGCCGGCGGGTTATCGGCTAAAAATAAGGAATATAAAAAAAACGAGAAAGAAATTGAGTCGGCAAAAAAAGATTTTATCGACAGGAGAGATATCGTCAAAAATAAGATTAAAAAAAATTATATCGACACATATGAGGCTGTTAAAAAAAATAAAGGATTTCCGGCAATTGCTTCGGTAATGAAATCCGGAGCATGCACGGGATGCTACAGGATGCTTCCGCCACAGCAGTTTAACGAGCTTATATCGGAAAACGTATTTATGCAGTGCCCTGTATGCTCCAGGATACTTTATATAGATAAGACTTTGCTGGAGCCTGCAGCTCCAGCTGGTAAAGTTTCGAAAAAAATCAGTAAAAATAAGATATGAATTTAACGGTCTATACCGACGGCGCGTCACGCGGAAATCCCGGCAAATCCGGCGCAGGAATTTTAATTCTTGACGAAAACGGAAGGCAGGTGGCTTCTTTAAACAAATATCTCGGTATTTCTACCAATAACGAAGCCGAATATAAAGCTCTTATTATTGCGCTGGAATTTTTATCGGGCATGGCAAACGATGCGGACGCCTATATAACCGAGGTGTTTTTCTTCCTGGATTCCCAACTGCTCGTTAATCAGATGAACGGGGTTTATTCCGTTAAGAGCCCAAATATGCTGCCTCTTCACCATAAAGCGCGAAGACTTCTTGAGGATATAAAAACGGTTTTAAAGCACAAGGGGAATTTACTTAAAGTAAAGTTCCGGCATATTCCCAGAGAACTTAACAAGGATGCGGACAGGCTCGCGAATATGGCGATAGACGCCTCCGACTCTTGATAAATAATATATTATATATATTGACTGATAAACGCCAAACTGTTAAAATATTTCTGTAGCCGTAAGCAAAAACAGTCGGTCGCGAAAGACTTTTATGTTTTTCGAGGAAAGTCCGGGCTCCAAAGAGCGTAACGCCGTTTTATACCGGTGAAGGCAACTTTAAGGAAAGCGCAACAGAAAATATACCGCCCTATTTAATAGGGTAAGGGTGAAATAGCGAGGTAAGAGCTCACTTAGACGTTATGTAAATAAAGTTTATGGCAAGCCCCGTTAGGAGCAAGAACAAATAGGAAGACTTAAGGCTGCTCGCCTTGCATGGTCTTCGGGTTGTTCGCAAAGAGAAATGACCGACCTTGACAGAACCCGGCTTATGTTTTTGCTTGCAGCTATAACTCTCCTTTAACTATTTAATTGAGTCCAAATGGAAATCAAAAACATCAGGAATTTTTCTATTATAGCCCATATAGACCATGGAAAATCTACGCTTGCGGACAGGTTTCTGGATTTTACCGGAGCGATTACCGAAAGAGAAAAAGTTTCCCAATTTTTGGACAATATGGAACTCGAGCGGGAGAGAGGGATTACTATTAAGGCGCAGACCGTGAGATTAAATTATAGCTACGCCGGCAAGGATTATATCCTTAATCTGATAGATACTCCCGGACACGTTGATTTTTCTTACGAAGTCTCAAAATCTTTAGCCGCATGCGAGGGGGCGCTTCTTGTCGTAGATGCGACTCAGGGAGTTGAAGCTCAGACCCTTGCAAATGTCTATATAGCTTCCGACATGAATTTAGCCGTCGTCCCGGTTATTAATAAAATAGACTTGCCCAGCGCCGATCCTGAAAAAACTAAAAAAGAAATCGAAGAAGTCGTAGGCATAGAAGCCGATAATGCTATTCTGGCAAGCGCAAAAGAAGGCATTGGAATAAAAGAAATACTCGAAGCTATTATAAATAAAATTCCTTCTCCGAAAGGAGACCAGCTTTCTCCGCTTAAGGCTTTAATTTTCGATTCATGGTTCGATTCCTATCAGGGCGTCGTAGCGCTTATAAGAATATTTGACGGCAAAGTTTCCCCAGGCGATATTATCTTATTAATGAATTCGGGAGTTTCATACGAAGTTCAGAAGGTCGGCGTTTACAATCCGTATATGAAGGAATTAGACGGGTTAACCGCCGGAGAAGTCGGCTTTATTATCGCAAACATAAAAGATTCCGGCAGTTTTAAAATAGGCGACACTATTACCCTAAAAGCCAATCCTGCAAAAGAGCCCCTGCCGGATTTTAAAGAACCTAAGCCGATGGTGTTTGCCGGTATTTATCCGATAGATTCCGACGATTACCCCGAACTTAAAGACTCCATAGAAAAATTAAAACTAAACGATCCTTCCTTTTCTTATGAGCCGGAAAATTCGCTTGCGCTGGGGTTCGGTTTTAGGTGCGGATTTCTAGGGCTTTTGCATATGGAAATAATAGTAGAAAGGCTGGAAAGGGAATACGGTTTAAGCCTGATATCTACTTCTCCTACCGTTCTTTACAATATAATGACGGTTAAAGGAGAGATGAAATCCGCGCTTAACCCGATGAAATTCCCTCCCTCCAAAGATATTCCCATGCAGGAAGTCGACCATATAGAAGAGCCTTTTATCAGGGCGAATATTTATGTCCCGTCCGAATATCTAGGAAAGATAATAAACTTATGCGTCGAGAAAAGGGGACTGCAGGTCGAGCTTAAGTATATAACTAAAAGCAGAGTCCAGC
>JAJYYS010000144.1 GCA_021800745.1 bacterium | reverse complement strand
ATCCTATCAAAGCAAGAATGATATACGCGTTATCGTCTAAAACGGAACCTCCCGGTTCGCCTGTAAATCTTCCTATATCCCCGTTTTTATCGAAAGCGTCTAAAAATATTTTAATAGATTTTTCGGCTATTCCGTTTAGTTTTTGGCGGTTTGAATCGAAAGGGCTGAAAAACTTTATTAATTCTGTAATGGAATATATTATATTTCCGTTCATGGAAGAATATTTTATCCTGTCGGTAAAAGGTTTTTTTCTTTTTTCCCTGAAAACTCTAAGTTCTGAAACGATATCATTATAGGATTTGCCGCCTAAATCTTTTGCGTAAGCCCCTGCGTATAATACGTTCGGAATGCCGCCGCCCCGCATGAAACCTTTGTCCCTGAATCCGCCGGAATCGGAGGTTTCGCTGTCCGCATGGCGCATCATGCCTTCTTTATTTATATTAAATAATTCTGACGCGGACATAAACTCTTCTTTGTCGGGAAAAACCTCTTTAAATTCGTCATACGTCCACGTAAAGAATCTTCCGTCGTCGCCGTCTCCGGTGTCCGCATCGATGCTTGCATAAAAACCGCCGTTAAACCCGTCGTATAGTTCGCCGGATATAAAATCGAGGGTTTTGTTTATAACGTTCAATAAAATCTTATCGCCGGTCAATTTATAATAATAGGCATATACCCTCAAAGCCTGAGCATTTATTTCGGCTAGTTTTTCAAAGTGCGGAATAATCCATTTTTTATCGGTAGAATATCTGTGAAAACCGCCGCCTACATGGTCGAAGACTCCTCCGGCGGCTATTTTTTTTAAAGTAAAAAGTCCTTTATTCAGCGAATCTTTATCCCTGTTGGCTATATAATCCCATGCAAGAAGTTCTAAAGCCGAAAAATAAAAAAATTTAGGAGATTCGTCTATTCCTCCGTCAACTTCGTCGAAATGAAGTTTAAATTCAAGCGCTCCCTCATTCACGAATCTCTTTACGTAATCTATATTTAAAGAATTATCCTTTTTTATAGCATCGTTTATCCTTTTAATATTAATATTAAAAATAGAAAACTTGTTGGAATCGTCCGAAATCCTCTGATAAAAATCCGCGCTCTGAGCAAAAACGGCTTCTTTGTTTTCACGGTAATATTTTGCAATTTCCGTCAAAACCGACTTATATGCCGGAAGTCCGTAATTGGATTCTTTAGGAAAATACGTGCCTCCGTAAAAAAAATATCCTTCACAAGTTAAAAAAGCGGTTAGAGGCCATCCGCCAGTTCCGGAAAACGCGCTTACGGCTTTCTGATACCGCGAATCTATGTCCGGTCTTTCGTCTTTATCGACCTTAACGGCAATATAATGCTCGTTTATTATAGCCGCGGTTTCTTCGTCATCGTAAGATTCCCCGTCCATTACGTGGCACCAATGGCACCATACGGCTCCTATATCTAGAAGTACCGGCATATCATTTTCTTTAGCTTTCCGGAAAGCCTCCGCGCACCAAGGATACCAATTAACGGGCTGGTGTACGGCCGATTTTAAATAAGAACTTTTTTCGCTTTTTAAATTATTCACGAATTATATTCCCTTAATACTGCGGTAGAAATTTTATCTTCCGGATTTATTACAATACGACATTTAAAGAGTATTTAATAATTTCTAAAGTAACTTAAGAATTATATATATTATTGTAAGCCTCTTCAGGCACCAACCCTTTGTGGACGACCGCTTTAACGGCTTTGAGCATATTAGCCGGTTTTTCGGATTGAAATATATTTCTGCCCATATCAACGCCAGCCGCCCCATGATTTACTGCATTATAGGCAAGTTCGAGAGCTTCCCGCTCTCCGGTTTTTTTTCCGCCTGCTACTACCACGGGTACGGGGCATGCTGCGACTACCTTGTCGAAATCTTCGCAATAATATGTCTTTACGATGCCCGCTCCAGTTTCGGCGGCGATTCTGACAGCTAAAGACAAATAACGCGCGTCTCTCGTCATCTCCCTTCCCACTGCGGTTACCGCAAGCACAGGAATACCGTATTTATAACCCTTATCTACCAACTTCGACAAATTAATTATGCCCTGCCTTTCGTTTTTAGAACCGATAAAAATAGACAAAGCTACCGCGCATACGTTTAACCTGATTGCATCTTCCATCGAAACGGTTATGTCTTCGTCGGACAGGTCGTCTTTAAGGATGCTCGTTCCGCCGCTGACGCGCAAAACGAGCGGTATATCTATTTCAGGGTTAATCTGGCTTCTTAATATACCCCGCGTAAGCATCAGGGAATCGGCATGCTTTAAAAGCGGGGTAATAGATTTGCCGATATTTTCAAGTCCTCCCGTAGGTCCCATAAAATAGCCGTGGTCAACCGCAAGCATAACCGTCCTGCCGTCTTTCGGCATAATAATCCTTGAAAGTCTGTTCTTCATTCCGTAATCCATAAATTTAACTCCTCCGCTGTTTATCTATTTATAAATTATATCCCGCTTCTTCGTGCTGCGTTATATCGAGGCCCATAGTTTCGGAATCTTTATCGACCCTGAGACCCATCGCTAAATCTATAATTTTAAATATAATAAAACTCATTATAAACGAATACGCTGCAACGGCAATAATCGTAAGCACCTGGATCCAGACCTGCCCTGGATTTCCATAAAACAGGCCTTTCCCGGCTTTATTGATTAAAGGGTCGGCGAACAGCCCGGTCGCAAAAACTCCCCAGACGCTTCCGACTCCGTGTACGCTGAAAACATCCAGCGCGTCGTCGTATCCCAGCTTAGGCTTTATAAAAACAACCATCGAAAAACATATTATTCCTGCGACAAGCCCTATAATAATAGCCGCGCCTGGCGTTACGTAACCCGAAGCCGGAGTAATCGTAGCAAGGCCTGCGATAGCGCCGGAAACTATGCCTAAACTTGTGGGCTTTCCGTTCCTTACCCACTCGGCAATCATCCAGCTTACCGCCGCGGAAGCCGCCGCCGTGTTGGTAACCAAAAATGCGGACGCCGCGATAGAATTTGCCGCAAGAGCGCTTCCGCCGTTAAATCCGAACCATCCGAACCATAAAAGTCCGGCTCCCAATATCGTATATCCGAGCTGATTCGGCTGGACTATATTTTCCTTCATATATCCCTTTCTTTTGCCGAGAACTAAAGCTCCCGCAAGTCCGGCGAACCCTGCGCTTATATGGACGACCGTTCCGCCCGCAAAATCGAGAACACCCATCTTTTGAAAAATGCCGCCTATTCCCCAGACCCACTGGGCTATAGGCGCATATACCGCCGTAAGCCATATTACCGTAAATACGACCCATGAAGAAAACTTGACCCTTTCGACGAGCGAGCCGCTGATTAACGCAACGGTTATTATGGCAAACATAAGCTGAAATACCACGAAAACAAAAGACGGCAGAGAACCGGCGTATCTTGAATGTTTGTCGACGCCCATGCCCGAAAGCCCTAAGTATTTAAGATTGCCGATAAATCCGCCTAACGCATCGGGGCCGAAAGCGAGCGAATATCCCCATAAAATCCAGATAAAACTGACGGTTGCAATAGTCACGAAACTGAGAGAAAGCG
>JAJYYS010000143.1 GCA_021800745.1 bacterium | reverse complement strand
CGCAGCGAAGCAATCTCGTTTTAGATTGCTTCGCTGCGCTCGCAATGACGGAATATTAGAATTTATTATAAATATTTTCTAAATCAGGATTAAGGGACACCTTTATTCCTTGAAATCTTGCCTTACAATTTGAGATAATAAATAATTATGGAATTAAATAACAAGAAAAAGCGTGCAGCATATTTATTTATTATTGTTTTAGCCGCAGTAATTTTATCGTTAACTTTTTTTCGTTTTGAACGGGGCGCAAAAAATAATAAAAACACTTCGCCGGTCAAGAACAATTTAAAAAATACTTTAATTATAGGTCTTCCGGCAGATGCCGTAAATCTTATCGGGAATATGGCGGCGGATGCCCCGACGGCGGAAGTTACTTCTCAGATTTACGACGGATTAGTCAGGTATAACAGAAATTTTAAAATAGTTCCTGACCTTGCAAAATCATGGAAAATAAGCAATGACGGTAAAACCATAACTTTTTACCTCCACCGCAATGTTTACTGGCAGAACGGGCAAAAATTTACCGCAAAAGACGTTATGTTCACATATCGCTTAATGGTAAATCCAGAGACTCCCACGCCTTATGCCGCGGAATACCTCAAGGTATATAAGGCAAAAATTATCGGAAAATATATTTTTCGCGTAACTTATAAAAAACCTTACGCCCCGGCATTATCTTCATGGGGGTTAAATATTTTATCCGAAAAACTCCTTGAAGGAAAAAATCTGCTAACCACGAAATTAAGGAGCCGTCCCGTTGGCACCGGCCCCTACGAGTTCGATAAATGGGTCCATGGGTACGAAATAGTCTTGAAAGCCAACCCTCATTATTTTATGGGCGCTCCGCATATAAAGCGTTTAATATATAAAATAGTCCCCGACCCTTCTTCAATGTTTCTAATGCTTAAATCTAACGGTATAAGTTATATGGGGTTAAGCCCTATTCAGTTCAAATATGAATCGGTCGGCAAAAAATTTAATCTGCGGTTTAAAAAATATATACATCCTTCGTTAAGTTTTACATTTTTAGGATATAATCTTTTAGACCCTCTTTTTAAGAATATAAAAGTCAGGCAGGCTTTAAGCTACGCGATAAATAAAAAAGAAATAATAAAAGGCGCATTGCTTGGATTAGGGGTTCACTGCTATGGACCTTTTATGCCCGGAACATATTTTTACAATAAGAACGTAAAGAGGTACGGTTATAATCCCGTTAAGGCGTTGGAACTTTTTAACGAGGCGGGTTGGAGCCTTAAAAATGGAACCTTAGAAAAAAGAGGAAAGCCTTTTAAATTTACCATATTGACCCCGCAGGGAAATCAGGAGAGATTGTCCGCCGCAGAAATCATGCAGCAAAATTTAAAAAAAATAGGCATAAGAGTAAGCATCAGGGTTATGGAATGGACGTCTTTGATATCCGAATTTATTATGAAGAAAAAATTTCAGACGGTCTTGCTAGGATTTACTATAACACCCGACCCTTACGACAACGCCGCTATATTTATGAGCTCCAATATCGTCCCTAAAGGTTTGAATTTCACGTCTTTTAATAACCATAAAATAGACATCCTATTCAGGAAAGCGCGTTCCACCTTTGATTTAAAACGGCAAAGGAAGTATTATTTTAAAATCCAGAGTATTCTTGCAAAAGAATCGCCTTATACTTTTTTATATATTCCGTATGCAATGCCGGTAGTCAAAAAAGACGTTAAGGGAATAAAACCGGCTCCGGCGGGGATAGGATATAATATAAGGAAATGGTATTACGTTCGATCCGCCGATTAATTTAAAATAAAATAATTAAATAAATCAAAGGAAATCATTATGAAAAAAGAAATAAAGCTGACTCATCTCGACGAAAAAGGGATGCCGAAAATGGTCGATGTTTCCCAAAAAAACAATACCGTCAGGATTGCTTCCGCCCATGCAAAGGTATCGATGTCTAAAGAAGCTTTTAAGCTTGCGGTCAGCAAGGGCGGCAAAAAGGGAGACGTGTTCGGAACGGCAAAGATTGCCGGGATTATGGCGGCAAAAAAAACTTCGGAATTAATCCCGCTATGCCATCCTTTAAATATAGAAAGCTGTGATATTTTTTTCGAACCGGACGAAAAAGAAAATTTTATAAATATAATTTCTACCGTTAAAATATCCGGCAAGACTGGAGTAGAAATGGAAAGCTTGACATCAGTATCCGTAGCGGCGTTAACCGTTTACGATATGTTAAAAGCCGTCGATAAATCCATCGAGATATCCGAAATTTATCTTATAAGCAAAGAAGGCGGAAAAAGCGGACGGTACAAAAGATAAAATTTTATTGCAAATTTTAAAGGTTTATCCTATAATATTTAAAAACTGCATTCCTAAAAAAGACTATAAATATAGAGGGTATAAATGTTAAAACATGACGTTGTAATCGTCGGCGCAGGACTTGCGGGATTAAGGGCCGCCGTCGAACTTAGAAAAAAAGGGATAGACGCAGTAATAGTGAGCAAGGTTTATCCTACGAGGTCTCATTCCGGAGCGGCTCAGGGAGGAGTTAACGCCGCATTCGACGAAAACGATTCATGGGAGTCCCATTTTTTCGACACCGTAAAAGGCAGTGATTATCTCGGAGATCAGGATGCAATAGAAATTTTGACAAGCGAAGCTCCCGCTAACATACTAGACCTTCAAAGAATGGGAGTGGTATTTAATAGAAATGATAAGGGAGGCATTGCGCAGAGACCTTTCGGCGGGCAGAGTTTTCCGCGTTCCTGCTATTATGCCGATGCGGTCGGACATATGATGCTCCACGGACTTTTCGACAACGTCCTTAAATATAAAACAAAAATTCTTTATGAATATTTGGTTACCAGTCTGGTTACCGATAACGGAAAAGTCAGCGGGGTCGTCGCCTACGATATTAAAAACGGAAAGTTTGAAGGTATTGCCGCAAAAGCCGTATTGTTTGCTACCGGAGGTTACGGACAGGTATATTCTTCCAACACGAACGCGCTCATAAACACGGGAGACGGAATGGCGGTTTCTATTAAAGCCGACGTTCCTTTAATGGATATGGAATTTGTCCAGTTTCATCCTACGACCCTTAAAAGTACGGGGATATTGGTTACTGAGGGCGCAAGGGGCGAGGGCGCTTATCTTCTTAATTCTCTTGGCGTCAGGTTTATGTCGAAATATGCTCCGAAAGCTATGGAACTTGCTCCGAGAGACGTCGTGGCTAGAGCCGAACAGACCGAAATCAACGAAGGAAGAGGGGTTGACGGCGCAATACTTTTGGATGTCAGGCACTTAGGCAAAGA
This sequence comes from bacterium, assembly GCA_021800745.1. Next base: position 281 of record JAJYYS010000143.1, on the reverse strand, counting down.
AAGGATAATGGAAAGACTTCCGCAAATAATGCAGTTATCCATTGATTTCGAAGGGGTTAATCCTATTTACGAACCTATTCCTATCAGGCCCGGCGCTCATTACTCTATGGGCGGCATCAAAACGGATTATAACGGCAGGACGGTCGTCGAAGGTTATTATTCGGCTGGAGAATCCGCCTGCGTCAGCGTTCACGGGGCAAACAGGCTCGGAGGCAATTCGCTTCTCGATACCGTGGTATTCGGAAGAAGGTCGGGAATCGATATAGCGGAATATTTAAAAA
>JAJYYS010000021.1 GCA_021800745.1 bacterium | reverse complement strand
AAATTCAGGGTAATTTTGCCCTTACGGTTGCGGGAAGAGGTTTTAATTCCGTAATAAAAGCAGGCTGGGGCAAAGAAAACAGCTTTTTCAACTCCGAATGCGTTTCCTGCGGCGCCTGCGTAAAAGCATGCCCTACCGGGGCGCTTATAGAGAAAGGAGTTGCGGATTACGGCAAACCTTTTAAGAAGACAAGAACGACCTGCGGTTACTGCGGAGTGGGATGTTCTTTTAACGTAGAAACAAAAGGAGACAACATTATAAGGGCGGTTCCCGTTGACGAAAGCCTTTCTAATTACGGACGCTCGTGCATTAAAGGCAGGTTTTCGTTCGGGTATGCCAAAAGCGGCGAGAGGCTTAAATATCCGCTTATAAGGAAAAATCCGGATTTGCCGTTCCGGCAGGTTTCCTGGGGAGAAGCTTTCGGTTTTATTGCCGATAGATTTAAAAAAATTCAAAAAGATTACGGAATTTATGCAGTAGGCGCAATAAGTTCCTCAAGGTGTACGAACGAAGAAAATTATTTAATGCAGAAACTTGTAAGGGCGGTTTTCCACAATAATAACATAGATACTTGCGCAAGGGTCTGCCATCAACCCACGGGTTACGGCCTTGGGGTTGCGTTCGGCGCGGGAGCCGGAACGCAGGATTTAAGTTCTCTGTTTAAATCCGACATAATAATGGTCATAGGTTCAAATCCTACCGAAGCCCATCCTGTAGTAGGCTCTTTTATTAGAAAAGCGGCTCGTAACGGGGCAGGGCTTATAGTAATAGACCCCAGAAAAACAGAGGTTGCAAAGTCGCCTCATATAGCCGCGCGTTATCACTTAAGGCCTTTCCCAGGCACTAACGTAATACTGCTTAATGCAATGGCGCATTATATTTTAAAAGAAAATTTAATTGAAAAAGATTTCATAGAAACGAGATGCGATGAAGAATCTTTCAGGTTATGGGCGGATTTTATACTGAATGAATCGAACTCGCCGAATACGGCGTCGAAAATAAGCGGCGTTCCGAAAGAAGATATAGAGGGCGCCGCACGCCTGTATGCCGAAGCGGACAATGCTTCGATATTTTACGGCCTGGGCGTAACCGAACATTTGCAGGGTTCTACCGGAGTTCTTGCGGTAGCAAATTTAGCTATGTCTTCTGGAAATATCGGTAGAAAAGGCGTCGGCGTCAGTCCGCTCAGGGGGCAGAACAACGTTCAGGGTGCGGCGGATATGGGTGCGGAACCTTCTTCCCTGCCCGGATACAGGCATATTTCCGATGAAAAGTCGAGAGCGGTATTTGAAAAAATATGGAGCGTAAAATTAGACGAAATGCCGGGCATGAGGCTTCCCGATATGTTAAGGGGAGGATTAGACGGCAGATTTAAAGGCATATATATTATGGGGGAAGATATAGTCCAAACGGACCCGGACTCCAACAGAATAATAGAATCTTTAAAAAATATGGAAACGGTAGTTGTCCACGATTTATTTAAAACGTCAACCGCGGAATACGCTCATGTTTTGCTTCCGGGCTCGTCTTTTTTGGAAAAAGACGGAACTTTTACCAACTGGGAAAGACGGGTGCAGAGAGTAAGAAAGGTTATAGACCCCGCCGCAGGTTTGCAGGACTGGCAGATAATCGCCGGGCTCTCCGATGCTATGGGTTGCGGGATGCATTACGGACATCCTTCCGAAATAATGGATGAAATTGCCCATACCACCCCGCAGTTTTCGGGGCTAAACTATGATTTATTAGAAAAAAAAGGTTCGGCGCAGTGGCCGGTTAATGCCGAAAATCCGGATGGTACACCTATTCTTCATAAAGATAAATTTGTCCGCGGCAGAGGCAGATTTACGATTACTAAATTTATAGGTTCCAAAGATTCTATATCGGAAGAATACCCTTTTATTTTAACGACAGTAAGAAATCTTTACCAGTATAACTGTTCTAATAATACCCGAAAAAGTTTTAACAGCATGTGGTACGGACGCGATGTTTTAGAGATTTCCAAAGAAGATGCGGAAAAGCTGTCTATCGAAGACGGCAGTCTCGTGACGGTCAAAAGCAAAAAGGGTTCGGTTACGCTTAACGCAAAAATCGGCGAAAGAGTTATGAAAGGAGTAGTCGCAACTACTTTTCATTTTCCGGAGTTTAAAACCAACGTTTTAACAAGCGAGTATGCAGACTGGTCCACCGAAACTCCCGAATATAAGGTAACGGCGGTTTCTATAAGCAAAGCCGGCGCGCCGTTTGCTTCAAGAGAGTTTAAGCCGTTATTTCAAGGAAACGAAGAAATTAAATCGATGTTTTTGGATATTTGCAGAATTTTTTCGCCGTATCCGCCGGATACTGCGGCGGAAGAGATTCAAAGCCATATTAACAAATACTGGGAACCGTTTTTACGCATAAAATTGCTTGAAATTTACGGCGCCGGCGGAAGTGATTTTAAAGCCGTTATAAAAAAAGTTATAGAAAACTTATAATAAATAAATTATTTATTATTTAATTAATATGAAATAAAATAACGGCAGGCAAAGCAGTTCGTTCAATAAAAACAATTTAACGGACCATTTATGCAGGCTGTTAAATTGTTTTCTTTTAGTGTCGTCTTTCGGCGTTTCGTCTATCGAACCCATCTGTTTTTTAAGGCCGTTCATCTTTTTGGAAACTAAGTTTTCCGAAAATAACAGCAGAATTAGTATTATTAAAGGAAGAATAAAAATACTTAAAACGGCGGCGCGGTTTAAATATAAAATATACCCCGCAATTACCATTAAAACCTGAGTAATATATCCGAGAGTCGAAAATTTATGAAGCAAAGCTCCCACCATGTTCCCCGCTTCGTTTCTGGAATTCAGCGTTTTAAAGATATAGGGTGCCGCTATATATCCTATGAATATGCTTGAACCGAAGAAAATCGACAAACATATTAAATAAACATACAAAAAGATATTTAAATACATTTAATTTTCTCCGAAAAATTTATTGCTAATTAAATTATACCATATAAAAAAATTGCCGGTATTACGCACAACAGCTAAGTTTGCTGATGTCCTTCGTAAATGTCTGCGCGCATAATTTTAAACTCTCCGCCATAGTCGGATAAACCCCTATCTCCCGGCCTATCATTTCAACGGTGTAATTATTTTGTATATATACGGATGCCTGCTGTATAGTTTCGGAAGAGTTGTGCGCAAGCATATGTATTCCTAAGACCTTACCGGTTTCTTTTTCCGCTATCATCTTGACGAGCCCTTCCGTTTTAAATATCGCCTGAGCCTTTGGCGTATAGCCGATAGGGAACACGGCTTTATCGATATTGTATCTGGCGTTTACGGCTTGTTCCTCAGTAAGCCCGACTGAAGAAACTTCCGGGTCGGTAAAGGTGGTATGGGCAACGGCGGAATAATCCGGTTTTGTATGCGTACCGTCCAAAAGATTGCTTGCGGCAATCTTGCCTTCGTAAGCCGCGACGGTCACGAAAAACCTATCTCCCGCGGCATAAATATTATCTGCCGTAGTTTTTAATTCGTCGTTTACTGCGACAAAACCGTCTTTATCAGTTTCGACGCCCGCCGCATTCAGATTAAGTTCCGTAGAATTTCCGACGATGCCGGCGGCCATTAAAAACTCGTCGAATTCAATAACCTTAATACCCCTCCCCGTTTCTACTTCGGCGTATTTTCGGCCTTCTTTTTTGTATAATTTCTTAATTTCGGAGCCTAATAATATTTCAATGCCTTCGTTTCTTAAAATATTTTCAAGTTCTTTAGGGATTTCCGGTTCTTCGTTCAACGCCACCCTGTTTGCCCTGCCCGCTATAATTACCTTTGAACCGAACCTGCCGAACATCTGCGCAAACTCGAGAGCCAGCGCCCTAGTCCCCTGTATTAAAAGAGTTTTTGGAATATAGCCTATCTCCAAAAGTTCGGTATTTGTCATATAACCGGTATCTTCAAGGCCAGGAATATCGAGTATTCTATTTTTAGAACCCGTTGCGATAATAAATTTTTCCGATGAAACTGCGTAGGGTCGTTCGGCGCTATCCGCAGGAATTATCTCGGCGGCATTTTTCGATATAAATCTGCCGGTTCCGTTAATAAATTTTATCTGCGGGTAGCCTTCAAGCACGTTATAATATTTTACCTGCCTTAAAGCCGTTAAAAGAATATTTTTTTCCTTAACGAGCGTTTTCATATCTATAGATTTTTGCGTTATTTCGACGCCTTTGTACTTATTGCTTAAAGGCTCGTAATATATGCGGCCCGCTTCGATAAAGTGCTTGGAGGGAACGCAGCCTCTGTTAAGACAGGTGCCGCCTATAACCCAATTTTCGATAACGCATACCCTCAAATTTTTTTCCGCGGCATAAATAGCCGACGAAAAAGCCGCGGAACCGTCCCCTATAATAATAAGGTCGTAGTCGTAACCGCCGCCCGCGTTTTTTTTGCCGGTATCGAAAACGCCTTTGGACAGCGCTATATTAGCGTTTTTATCAGTTTCTTCAGTTTCCGAAACATCGTATTTACCCGGCTTATAACCCGCGTTTTCGATAGATAAGGCAACCGCTTTTATATTTACATTATCATCCGCAAGTATATGCGACTTATTTTCTTTAAAAACATAATTAAATTAATTCAGCTCCGGAGCTTTAAAATATCTAAAATCGGGCACGCCGGGTTGCCGTTTTTTTCTTCGCATAAGGATATAAGATTTAAAAGCTCTTTTCGCATCAGTTTTAAAGAATTAAGCTTCTTGTCTATTTCATAGACTTTTTCTTCGGCCAACTTTTTCACTTTCGAGCACGTATTATTTTTATTGTTATCTAACGAAAAAATTTCGGAAATCTGCTTTAAGGAAAAACCGATTTCTTTTGCATGTTTTATGAAACGCAAGACATCCGCGGCCCTTTCGGAATATATCCTGTATCCCGCTTCATTCGTATCGGGTTTATCGATTAAACCTATGCGCTCGTAATACCTTATGGTTTGGATGTTTAAATTAACCGCTTTTGCTAACTGCCCGATAGTCATATTTTAATCTTAACCCCTTCTTAATACTATTATAAACCTTATAGTCAAGTATAATGTCAAGCTATTTTTAAAATAAAATATATATTATCCCAAAATTTTCTTATTTGTCGGTATAATTTAAATATAAGCACATAAAAATCAAATCTAGATATAATGAGATTTTGGCAAAAAAAGGAGGTAAACCGTGTCAAAAATATTAAAAGCGTTAATAGTCAGCGCGGACGATTTTGAAGATACAGAACTCTTGGTACCGTATTACCGTTTAAAGGAGGAAGGCGTCCATATAGATATTGCTTCTATGAAAAAGGGCGGAATAAAAGGCAAACATGGATATGAGGTAGAGGCGAATAAAGCTCTTGGCGAAATAAACCCTGACGATTACGATATGCTTATACTCCCTGGAGGTAAAGCCCCTGAAACCGTCAGAAAGGATAAAGACGCCGTTAGAATTGCCAAATCTTTTTTCGAAAAGGAAAAACCCGTTGCAGCGATATGCCATGGTCCCCAGATTTTGGTTACGGCGGGGTTATTAAAAGGCAGGCATGCGACATCTTATAAGACTGTCGTCCCTGAACTTAAAGAAGCGGCGCTTTATATATAGATAAAGATGTCGTGGTTGACCGCAATCTCGTAACATCGAGACAACCGTCCGATATTCCGGCTTTTCTAAAAGAAACTATTAAAAAGTTAAAAGAGATTAAAAAAACTTACCTTAATACCCAAGTTAAAAATGAACGACGCCATATAAAGTATAAAAATCATCTATTGACAATATAAGATAAAAAATTATATCATATAATATATGAATTATAATTCATATATTAAAATTTTTTCTTATTCTTTAAATTTTTAACTTATCAAAGATTTATGACAAAAAACGAATTGATGCTCAACAAATTTTTTAAACTGCTCGGCGACGAAAATAAATTTAAAATCGTTTCCGAATTAAAAAACGGAGAAAAATGCGTATGTGTTATTTATAAAACTCTCGGCCTAGATCAGACGTTAGTTTCGCATCATTTATCCGCATTAAAAAAAGCGGGGTTAATCGACGGAAGGAAATCGGGGAAGTGGGTTTATTATTCGCTTAACGGGGAAGCATTTAAAGAAATAGAAAATCTTTATAAAGATTTATTTGGAATCGATAAATTAAAAGAAATTAAAAGCAACGATTGCGACGACATAATATGTGCCGTCTAAATATGCATAATTAATTTTTAAAAAAGGAGGTATGAATTAATCATGGATAAAATAGTTTTTGAGATTTATGATCCGGCTTTATGTTGTTCCACTGGAGTCTGCGGTCCAAATCCAGATGAAAAACTTATAAAAATAAGGAGTTTAATCGACAAATTAAAATCGGATTTCGGAGAATATATCGAAATAAAAAGACAGACGATATCGCAGGAACCGAAGAAATTTCTTGAAAATCCTTCGGTTAAACTTTTGATTCAAAATGAAGGCAAGACGGCGCTTCCGGTCTGCATCTTAAACGGAAAAGTCGTAACATACGGGAGATATCCAGAAGAAAAAGAGATTTATAGCTATATATCTTCTTTATCGTCTTAAATTAAACCGTTCCTAAGATATATCGGAGGATAAAATGCATTATTATTTTTTTCACGGGAAAGGCGGCGTCGGCAAGACGACGGTGTCGTCGGCATTTGCCGTGAGATTTGCGCTCGAAGGAAAAAAAACATTGATTGTTTCGACAGACCCGGCTTCCAACTTGGGCGACGTTTTTGAACAAAAAATAGGAAGTGCCGAAAAAAAGATTGAAGGATTTGAAAATCTTTATGCGGTAGAAATGGATACTGATGCCGAGGTTATAAAGTATAAGCAGAAGGTTCTCGGAGACAGCGCAGAGTTTCTGCCTGAAGAAGTTTTAAATTCTATCGAAGAAGAGTTTAAATCTCCGTGCACTTCGGAGATAGCTTTTTTCAATGGTTTTACAGAGCTTTTTCTTAAGAAAGATTACGATGTTATTATATTCGATACGGCTCCTTCGGCGCACACTTTAAGACTGCTTGAACTTCCTATGGAATGGACTGTTTATATCGACGAAGTTAAAAAAGGCGCAGGACAGACATGTATGGGGCCAGTCGTAAATATTGACGGATATTATAATCAATATAAAATTGCCCTGAACGGGTTAAAAAACCCGGAACTTACGACATTCGTATTTGTGATGCATCCAAAAGAGCTCGATTTGCTCGAAATTAAAAATTCAATCGAAGAAGTAAAAAAATTCGGCGTAACAAATATAGAAATTATAGTTAATGCTATTTTACCAGATGAATTATACCGCAAGGCGGAATTCCAAAATATTATCGCCGGCCAGAGAAAAATCTTAAAACAGGTATATTCAATGGGTTTTGAAACTATAGAGATAAATTTAAAAAAGAACGAGGTCAAGGGATTAAGGTCGCTATCCGTCTTTTTTTCAAGTTTAATTGAAAATTCCGGCGAAGATAGAACTGTTTTAACGAATGAAATCGATGTTAAACAAAAAAACAATGAACTTGTTCAAAAGATAATGCCTCAAAAGACGCCGTTTTACCTGTTTTTTACGGGTAAAGGCGGGACGGGCAAAACAGTGTCTTCCCTTTTGTTCGGTAAATATTTCGCCGGCAGAGGAATGAAAACATTAGTGGTTTCCGCAGATTATTCCGGACATATAGAAAAAATAACGGGATTAAAAAATATAGGCGAATCTCCGGTAAAGTCCGAAGTTGACGATAATTTATATTTTGCAAAAATTTCTCCGGATTCGGCTCTGGACGAATATAAGCAAAATACCGTCGAATATTTTAAATCTTATTCCAATAATGAACAATCGCTTAAGGTTTTAGAAGAGGAACTGAATTCACCCTGCACCGAAGAGGTTGCCGTTTTTAAAAAATTCAGCAGTTTCTTTTTTGAGTACAAAGATTACGACGTTATAATTTTCGATGCAGCTCCCACCGGTCATGCGCTGAGGCTTTTATATATAAGTTTGGAATATGCAAAAATGGACAGGAAAGATGCAATGCTTGAAGAATTCGTTAAAATACTTAAAGATACTAATAAAACCATATTTTCGCTCTGCCTTTATCCCGAATACAGCCCTATCGAGGAAGCCAAAAGGGCATACGGCGATTTAAAAGCAGCAGGAATTAATACATCCTTTCTTATCGTTAATTATATTCTCGGCGGAAATTTTAACGACGCTTTTTTTAACGGCAGGAAGAAAATGCAGGAAACTTATATTGAATCGATAAAGCAAAAATTCGGCATTCCTTTTTTCACGATACCGCAATATACAGGCGAGATTAATAATCAAAAAACTTTAGAAGCGCTTTATTCCGTCGTATTTTAACCAATAGATTTTTACGATAATTATTTTAATCCTTAAGATAAAGGTATATATATTATGGCTTTGCTATTATCTCATGATTATAAAGTTATTTTTGCCTTAGCTATTTTTCTTTTTACCCTCTTTCTTGTTATAAAAAAACCATACAATATAGGAATAGGCTATAGCGCCGTAATAGGCGCGATTTTAGCTTTTATTTTAGGCATAATACAATACATTGACATTTTTAAGGTTGTAGATATTGTATGGGATGCGACATTTGCTTTTGTGGCTACGATAATTATTTCTTTAATACTTGACGAGGTAGGTTTTTTTGAATGGGCTGCCCTGCATATCGCAAGATTTGCAGGAGGAAGCGGCAGAAAATTATTTATCTACGTTATACTTCTCGGAGCATTAGTTGCCGCTTTGTTTGCAAATGACGGAGCAGCGCTTATTATTACGCCTATAGTATATGAAAAAATGAAAGCTCTTAAATTTAACAGGAAAAATATGCTTCCGTTTATTATAGCGGGAGGATTTATCGCCGATACGGCATCGCTTCCGTTAAAAACTTCAAATCTTGTCAACATAGTATCGACTGATTACTTTAATATAGGTTTTTTTACATATTTTATAAATATGCTGACGCCGGATATATTTTCTATTATAATTTCGACTTGCGCGCTTTATCTTTTTTTCAGGAAAGATATCCCCGCCCGTTACGACGTCGGTTCATTGAAAATACCTAAAGATGCCATAAAAGACGAAAAACTTTTTAAATTTTCTTTTTTAATTCTGGTTTTGCTTTTAGGCGGTTATTTTGCAAGCGAATTTTTAAATTTACCCGTTTCTATCTTTGCAATAGCATTTGCCGCCGTATTTTCTTTTATGGGTTTCAAGAGCCCGGCCGTTAATTTAAAAAGCGTGTTTAAAGACGCTCCGTGGAGCATAGTGATATTTTCAATAGGAATGTATCTTGTTGTTTTTGGCTTAAAGAATGTAGGTTTAACCGAATTGCTGGGGAGGTCTATTTCTTATTTTTCCCGTTCAGGCGTTTTTATTTTAACGGTTTATACGGGGTATTTGGCGGCTTTTATATCTTCTATTATGAATAATATGCCGACGGTAATGATAAATTCCCTTGCAATTCATTCGGCAAATCTTAAAAGCATAATGCTGAAACCTGCCGTATATGCTAATGTTATAGGATGCGATTTGGGACCTAAAATTACGCCTATTGGTTCTCTGGCGACTTTATTATGGCTTAACGTATTGGAAAGAAAAGGAATAAAAATAAGCTGGGGTTATTACTTTAAAGTAGGAATAATTTTAACGGTACCGGTTTTATTTTTTACGCTTTTAGGCCTTTATTTTATTATGTCGGCAAAGATTTAAATATTTAAAGAAAAAGGGGGAAAGATAATGAAAATAATTTTTCTATGCACCGGAAATTCAGCAAGAAGTCAAATGGCAGAAGGGTTCGCCAGAGATTTAAAGAAAAATATTTACAAGGATAAAAATTTGGTAATTTTGAGCGCAGGGGTATCCCCTAAGCCGGTAAATCCTTTATCTATAAATGTTATGAGTGAAAAAAGGCATAGACTTAACCGGAAATAAATCAAAATCTTTGGACGATATAGATTTAACAAATGCCGATTATATAATTACTCTATGCGGAGATGCTAAAGATAACTGTCCATATGTCGGGGCAAAAACTAAAAATCTTCACTGGGATTTATTGGACCCTGGAAATGTCGAGGGAAGCGAAGAAGAAAAACTTGATTTTTTTAGAAAAATCAGAGATGAAATTGAAATCAGAGTAAAAGATTTTCTAAAAACTCTTATTTAAGGTATTTTATGTTTCACGTGAAACATAAAATAAAATTTAAAAAGGAATGATTTTGTAAGAATGATTAACGAAAATATAAATATTATAGAGTTATGCAAGACGACCGGACAGGTTGAAACCGTTAACAGGGTTTCTTCGGAATGGTCGCAGTCGGATTATTCAGGCTCCATAAAATGCAGGATAAGCAATTCGTTCAGGATGAAATATAAGATTGAACCGGGGCTGTATGCTGTCGGCGAACCGGACTCAAATTCCGAGGTATTTGCAAGCGCAAATTATAAATTAAGCTTCGACGTTCTCAGAAAAGCGCTGAAGGGTTTAAGCGCATGGATATTAGTACTTGATACTAAAGGCATAAACGTATGGTGCGCCGCCGGAAAAGGAACATTCGGTACCGAAGAGCTTGTAAAACGTATAGGCGGGGTTAAACTCGACAATTTTTTAAATCACCGGCGGATAATACTTCCCCAGCTTGGAGCGGTCGGCGTTAATGCCGATTCCGTTTTTAAACGGACGGGGTTTAAAGTCTATTTCGGTCCCGTGTATGCAAAAGACATTAAATCTTATTTAAATGCAGGAAGAAGAAAAACCGCGGAAATGAGGAAAATTAAATTTTCTATTTTAGACAGGCTTATTTTAACGCCGAGAGAAATTATTCCGGCGATAAATAAATTTATTATTTTTGCGGTTATTATACTTTTGTTTTTCGGCATCCAGCCGGCGGGCATTTTATTTAAAAGCGCATGGGTTTACGGAGAGCCTTTTCTGTTCCTTGGTATTGCGAGTATTATAGCAGGTTCGTTTATAACTCCCGTATTTCTTCCTTTTATACCTTTTCGTTCATTTGCCTTAAAAGGCTGGATAACCGGAGTGTTATTAACCGCCCTTGTAATTTTCCTTTTTAATTCACCAGAGCTAAAAAATATTTTAATTTTTATCTCGGCAATTCTTTTCTTTCCCATGGCAAGTTCGTATTTAGCGTTGCAATTTACGGGTTCTACGACATTTACAAATATGAGCGGCGTAAAAAAGGAGTTAAAAACAGCCCTGCCGGTTTATTTAATATCTACTGCATTATCGATTATTTTATTGTTAATTTATAAACTTCATAAATTGGCGGTTATATGAAATATCTTAAGAATGTATCGAGCCTTAAATTTTTTGCCGAAAAATGCACTAACTGTTTTGTATGCATCGACGTATGCCCCCATGGAGTATTTCAACTAAAAAATAAAAAAGTCGGCGTTGCCGATAAAGATTTATGCATGGAATGCGGCGCCTGCGCCCTTAACTGCAAATACGGGGCTATAAGAGTCAATTCAGGCGTCGGATGCGCGAGCGGCATAATAAACGGCATGCTAACCGGAGGCGAGCCTTCATGCGATTGCGGCGGTTCAGCGTCGTCAGAATGCTGTTGATTATGTTTAAATTAAAATTAAGTTAATATTTCTCTGTCTAGGTCCGTCGAATTCGCAGAGGAAAATCCCTTCCCATCTTCCGAGATTCAGCTTATTGCCGGAATAAGGCAATATCCTCGAATTGCCTATTATCGCCGCTTTTATATGCGCGTCGGAATTTCCTTCGGCGTGGCGGTAATTATTATTTCTGGGCGCCAAATTATCTAAAAAGCGATTTATATCGAAAGCGACATCGGGGTCGTATGCTTCGTTAATAATAATACCGGTAGTCGTGTGGGGGGAATAAACCAGACAGAGTCCGGCACCGCCGCCGGACTTAAAAATATAATCTTCTATTGTTTTTGTAATGTTTATCAATTCGCTTCTTTTGCCGGTTTTTACAGAAAAATTATACATTTCCATAGATTTTATGCCTGCTTTTTGCAATAGGTAAAATTAAACTTTTCAAGAAAGACGGCCTATAATTTCGATTAAGAAAATTACACGGGTCGCCTTCCGCAAATTTTTTTGCTAAATATCTATACCCGAAGTTTCCGAATTTTTCTATCAGATACCTGTTTACGAGCGATGTTTCCAGCATCGGTTTAATCTCTTTTTTCCAGAGGGAATCGTAATCCGAGCCTCTGATTATGCTCATAGCGGCAAGATATCCCGATAAAACCGCATATCTTAACCCGAACCCCCAGAGGTAATCTTGAAAGCCGGCCGATTCGCCTATATATATTTTTTTATCGAAGGCGTTGGTATTTCTAATGAAAAAATTTCCGAACCCGCCGAACCTTTTTTCGTTTCGAATATCGATATATTTTTCATTTTGGAAAAAATTAAGCAAATTTTTAAAATATTTTTTTGTATTTTTAAAATCTTTATAAATAACCGAAGCCATTGTGCCGAAACCTTTATTTATAAGGAGATATACATAACCCTTAGGTGCAATTTCATCGTTAAAAATCACGACCGCGCAGTCCTTCGTTTCGGTATCGAATGTTATGCCCGCCGCTATAAAATCCGCCCGTTTTGGACCTTCGGCTATTATAGTTTTTTCTTCGAAAGATTCGATGCGGCGGTTAAAAACTATTTCGACTCCCAGACTAACGGCTTGTTTCTTGAGTCCCGCATCGAAAGAATCATCGGCGCCGCCTCTTTTTACAAGATAAAAAACAGGCCTTTCGGACTTTATTTTAAGCGGTGCCATTTTTGGAGCGTATATATCGCCTTCATAATAAGGAATACATAAAAAATTAATATCTATTCCTAATTCCCTAAGAAGCGCAACTATGTCTTTATCTGCGCTCCAATTTTCCAAGCCTTGAAAATCGCCGTTCATCCTATGTCCGACATCCGGCGACATTTCATAAACCGTAGGCTTATATCCGTGTTTTGCCAGAACTATTGCCGCCGTCAAACCGGCGGGCCCGGCCCCCGCGATATTTATTTGGTTTTCCAATTTTAAGTTCTTTATTAAATTATATATACTTTATCTTAATTTTAATACTACCATAATTTGACGCTTTTTCAAGCATCGGCGATTTAAGGCACGATTTGAGAATTTACCCTTGACAGTGAACGATTGTTTACTGTATTATATAATTAATAATTACAACGCCTAACATGCTTTATATATATGCCTAATTCCGATATCGATAAAAAACTTAAAAAAAGGCTCGGTTCCATAAACGGTTTTTATGCCTCCGGCAAAAGAATGCCGACCTATTCCGAAATGACCGTTTTATTCGGCGTAAAATCCAAAAATGCCGTATTTAAAATAGTGCGTAAGCTTATAGAAGAAGGTTTCCTGCAAAAAGACCCTAAAGGCTATCTTTTGCCTGTATCCGTCAAGGCCGCCGCCGGAAGCCGTCCCCTTAAACTTTTAGGGAGTATAGAAGCAGGTTTTCCGAGTCCCGCGGAAGAAGAACTTTTAGACAGCGTTTCTATCGACAATCTTTTGATAAAAAATCCCAATTCTTCATTCCTGCTCGAAATTTCGGGCGACTCTATGGCCCAGGCCGGCATTATGCCTAAAGATTTCGCTATAGTTGATAAATCTCTTACCCCTAAGGAAGGCGATATAGTAATAGCGCGCGTGGACGGCGACTGGACTATAAAATATCTTAGGAAACAGGACGGCGAATATATATTGGAAGCGGCCAACCCTAAATACGGCCGCATAAAACCTAAACAAGAGTTAACCGTTGCAGGCGTTGTAGTAGGCACTATAAGAAAATATAGGTAATGAGGTTAATTTTATGGCTCAGTTTTGCATTAATTCATGGCCCAGGGCTATCGCGCACATCGATGCAGACGCTTTTTTCGTAGCATGCGAACGCGCCTTAAATCCGTCTTTGAACGGAAAATGCGCGGCGGTAGGCAAAGAGCGGGGCATTATAACCGCTTTAAGCTATGAAGCGAAAGCAAAAGGCGTCAAGCGCGGCATGAGAACTTTCGAGGCGAAAAAATTATGCCCCGGACTTATAGTAATAGAATCCGATTATGAGGCGTATTCTCTTTTTTCGCTCCGCATGTTTAATATAATAAAAAATTTCTCTCCGCAAGTCGAAGAGTATTCCATTGATGAGGCGTTCGTTGACTTAACCGGCTTAAGAAGGGTTTTTTCCTGTTCCTACGAAGCAATTGCGAAAAAGATGCAAAACGCCATAGAAAAAGAGCTGTCAATAACGGTTTCCGTCGGCGTAAGCATAACGAAGACGCTTGCAAAGATAGCTTCTAAGCTTAAAAAGCCTAACGGGCTTGCCGTAATAGAAGGCAGGGATATACAAAACATTTTGCGCGATATACCGGCGGAAAACGTCTGGGGCATAGGAAACAACACCGCCTGTCTTTTGAGAAAATTCGGCATAAATTCCGCTTTGGACTTTGCCCTCAAAGACGAAAGTTTTATCGATAAATATCTATCCAAGCCCTATAAAGAAACATGGTTTGAGCTTAGAGGAAATTCAGTTTTAGGCATTAACGCATCGGCTAAATCCTCGTATAAAACCATAAGCAAGGCCAAAAGCTTTTACCCGCCGTCTGACGACGAGACGTTTCTTTTTTCCGAACTTACGAAAAATTTGGAAAATGCCTGCGCTAAGGCCAGAAGGTTTAACTTAGCCGCCGCACGGCTTTCCGTTTTTTTAAAAACGCGGGATTTTAAAGCCGCGGGCGCCCAGATAAGACTTTCATCCCCTGCCGCTTTTCCGCCTCTGCTTATGGAAGCGTTAAAGGAGGGCTTTAAGTATATATATGCAAAAGGTTATCTATACAGGCAGACCGAAATAGTTTTGCATCTTACGGAAAATGTTCAGTATTCGCTTTTCGACGATATAATTAAAATAGATAAGATAAGGCGCATATACGATTCTATCGACGTTATAAATAAAAGATTCGGAAGAAACTCCGTTCATCTTGCGCCAAGCATGCCGTCCTTAAGTGCAGGGCACAGCCGGGCATTTTCTATGCCGCTTATCGATATAAAGGTGTGAGAAGGCGTGAAGTATTATTTTTATAAGCATAAAACGTTTGCAGTGCAATAATATAAGATACGGAAAAATTTTTATTACGGGGCGGTTTGCGCGGCAAGGCGCCGATAAACAAACACCTTTACCGTATCGCTTATAAACATCCACGTCAACGCATAAGCCCATACAAGCAGTGCCAGCCCCCATGAAATAGGCGTCAGCAGTCCCATAGGATATACGACTAAAAATGTTGCGGCAAGCTTGGTTATCGCCGCAGACCAAAACAGTAACGGCGACGGCAACGGAAGCGTCCAAAAACTGTTGCGGGTTCTGGTTATAAAAAGGGTTAGGTGTCCCGCAACGGCTAATTTCAAGAATATAAGCGTCTGTATTTCATTGATGCCGAATTTAAAAACATCCTTAAAAAACCACAGAAGAAGAAAACTTGATACGGTGCCTATAAAACCCAGAAGCGTAGAAATGGTCAATACCCTGCGCATATGCCATCTTACGGGGGCGGCATCAAGCCATGTATTGTCGTAGGCTATAGCCATAATAGGTACGTCGTTAAAGAAAGCAAGCAGTATAATCATAATAGTCGTTATAGGATAAAAATTGAAGAAAATCATAGCCGTCACGACGAAAAACATAATGCGGATAGTTTCGGCTATTCTGTAAATGCTATAAGAATTCATTCTTTCAAAGATACGGCGAGCTTCTTCCACGGCATTTACGATAACGTTTAACCCTG
>JAJYYS010000142.1 GCA_021800745.1 bacterium | reverse complement strand
AGTTTTTCGTCGATCTTTGTATTCGCCATAAATATATATCCTTTATTTTTTTGTAAATATATCGGTTGATTTACCGGGCAGGGATTTAATTTTATCGGTAAATTCGTTTATTATAGAAACCCATTTGTTTCCCTCGGAAGCGCTTACCCATGAAAACTCGACCCTGTCTAAATCTACTCCGAGATATCCGAGCAAATCCCTGAAAGTCGCATATTTTCTTCTTGAATGATAATTGCCGCTCGTATAATGGCAGTCTCCCGGATGGCATCCAGAAACCAGAACTCCTTTTGCCCCTTTTTTAAACGCTTCGACTATAAAAAGAGGGTCTATCCTTCCGGTGCATGGAAGCTTTATAACCCTGACGTTGTCGGAATACTTCATTCTGCTTGTTCCCGCAAGGTCTGCTCCGCTGTAAGTACACCAGTTGCAGACAAAGGCTATTATTCTAGGGTCGGTGGAGCCGTCCCCTGCAATTTTTGCATCGGTATGGTTTTCCTTTCTTACATCTTTATCTTCCATTTCCGAAAAACTCCTTATTTTGTTTCAATTTTATGGCCTGAACAGAATTGAATTCTGTTCAGGCTGTTTATTAAGCAATCAGTTTTTATACCGCTAAAGCCTTAATTTCCGCATATATCTGGTCATCCATAAACCCTTTAACGTCGATAGACTTAGAGAAACAGGCGTTTACGCATGCCCCGCATCCCGTGCAAAGTCCCGGATTAACATTTGCTACCACCTTTATGAGTTTCCCGCTCCTGTCTTTAATTTCTTTTTTGCTTATAGCATTATAAGCGCATACTCTCTGACAGTAAAAACATGCAACGCAGGTCGCTTCGTTGACGTTTGCTATGGTTCCCTCGACCTCGTATTCGTTCTTTGAAAAAAGCCCTAATATTTTAGAAGCGGCTGCGGAACCTGAAACGACTGATTCCGGAATATCCCTGGGGCCCTGCGCCATTCCGGCAAGAAAAATACCGGCGGTAGAAGACTCCGCTGGACGAAGCTTAGGATGCGATTCCGTGAAAAAACCGTATTTATCATATGAAATTCCAAGCATTTGGGCAAGTTTGTCGGAGCCTTTTTTCGGAATTACGCCGGTAGCGAGAACGACCATATCGGCAGCTATCTCTACCTGATTTCCCGAAAGGGTGTCCGCGCCTTTAACAATAAGTTTTCCTTCGTCTTCATATATTTTAGATACCCTGCCTCTTAAATAAATTGCGCCGTCCTGTTCCATAGTACCCCTGACGAACTCTTCGTACCCCTTGCTTGTTGACCTTATATCGATATAGAAAACATAACTCTGAGAACCGTGAACCTTGTGGGCAAATAATTTAGCATGTTTTGCGGTATACATGCAGCACACTTTTGAACAATAGGGGACGCCTTTTTCCGGATCCCTCGAACCTACGCACTGAACGAAAACAATAGTTTGCGGCGTTTTTCCGTCGGAAGGCCTTTTAATAACGCCTTCGGTGGGACCCGAAGCTGACAGAAGCCTTTCAAACTGCAAACCCGATATTACGTCTTTATATTTTCCGTAACCGTATTCGCCGTACATAGAAGTATCCATAAGGTCGTATCCCGTCGAGGCGACTATTGCTCCGACCGTTTCTTCTATAATTTCATCCTGTAAATCGAAATTTATACATTTAGGTCCGCATGCGTCGTAACATTTCTGACATTTTCCACCCTTTTTAAAGTGCAGGCAAACTGACCTGTCCAAAACCGGAACAAGCGGGACCGCCTGAGGAAACGGAACGTATATAGCAGTCCTTTCGGAAAGGTTTACGTTAAATTCGCTTTTGACGTTTTTATGCATCGGGCAGGCATTCCAGCATTCACCGCATCCGGTGCAGTCTTTTTCGACAACGCTTCTGGCCTTTTTCTTTATTTTTATCTTAAAATTGCCAATATATCCGGAAACATCTTCAACCTCCGAATATGTATATAATTTTATATTCGGGTGTTGGTTTGCTTCTACCATTTTAGGAGTCATTATACAGCTTGAACAGTCAAGGGTGGGGAAGGTTTCGTCAAGCTGTATCATTCTTCCGCCTATCGAAGGTTCTTTTTCGACAAGCAGCACCTCCACTCCGCCGTTGGCGATATCGAGAGCCGCTTGTATACCGGAAATTCCGCCGCCTATAACTAAAGCTTTTTTATTTAAAGGAACTCTGACGTCTTCGATAGGCCTGTCTCTTTTAACCTTCTCGACCATCATTTTCATCAAATCTACGGCTTTTGCGGTTGCCCTTTCTTTGTCTTCGTGAACCCACGAAACCTGTTCCCTTATATTGGCTATCTCGACGAAATAAGGATTTAAACCTTCCTTTGCGGCAGCCTTTCTGAAAGTATTTTCGTGCATATGTGGCGAGCAGGCCGCAAGAACGATGCCCGTCAAATTCTTCTCTTTTATTATATTTCTCAAACTGTTCTGACCGGGGTCGGAACACATATATTTGTAATCTAAGGCACTGACCACTCCCGGAATTTTAGCTGCTTCTTCTCTTACCTTCTCGACATCGACCGTTCCGGCTATGTTGGAACCGCACCAGCAAACAAACACGCCTATTCTTGACATAATATATACCTCGTATATCGCTCTATTTTGATTTTAATTGCTTACGTACTACGTACAACAAGATTATTTCGCTATGCTCACAATGACAAATTTTTAGTTATATCTTAATCTATTGCTGGTTAGCTAATCCTTTTATCTTTTTTAAAACCCTGTCGGCGGCGACCATATGCCCGTCTATTGCAAGATCTTTGGGGTCTATTCCAAAAGAAAGACCTAACAGCTCCGTTATAAAAAGAACGGGTAACCCAAGTTTTTCGTCATATTTTCTTTCTATTTCCCTCTGCCTCACGTCTAAATTGGAATGGCAGAGCGGGCATGCTACGACGACAAGATCTGCTCCGTTTTTTTTAATATCGTATAATATGTTTCCGGTTAAAGCCATGACCACGTCCGGTTTGGAAAGGGAATTAATCGCCCCGCAACATTCCGTTTTAAAAGAATAATCCACGGGTTCTGCTCCAGTAAGCGCAACCAATTCATCCATAGTAACCGGATTTTCGGGGTCGTCAAACTGCATAACTTTGGGAGGCCTTACTAACAGGCATCCGTAATACGAGGCAACCTTAATTCCTGATAAAGGCTTTTTAACCATAGATTTTATTTTATCTTTCCCTACTACGCCGATAAGAAATTCTAGCATATTGTTAATGCTCATTCCGGCATTATAAGGCATTTCTAAAGAATCCGTTATTTTCTTTTTAAGAATATCGTCATTTTTTAATTCGTAATCGGCGTTTTTAAGCCTGTTTGAACAAGCCGCGCACGGCGCAAGAACGGATTCGTATCCGTCTTTTTCCGCTATCGCAAGATTTCTCGCGGGCAGAGCTACCGATAAATTATGATTTATGCTATGCGCAGCGGAAGCTCCACAACAGTTCCAGTCGTGTATTTCCTTTATCTCCATGTTTAGAACCTCGAGTATCTTTAATAAAGATACTTCATATTCGAACGACGTTCCTTTAAGCGAACATCCGGGGTAATATGCTAATTTCATATATTATGGTTTCTCCAG
>JAJYYS010000020.1 GCA_021800745.1 bacterium | reverse complement strand
GGATGTTACGGTCCTCCTGAAGGAGTATTGGATCAGGGCGCTAAAATGGTTTCCGCCATCGGCTCTATAATGGATATTGACGGAATAAAAGGGCTTAGCGACGAAAAAATAATAGAAAAAATTAATTCGACGATAGAATCTATTCCAGACCCGGCAGGTTTGTTTTATAAATACAGCCTTGCCGATTCTATGCTGAAAAGGAGGATAAAGCCGTGAGAAAAATATCGATAGACCCTGTTACCAGATTAGAAGGACACGGTAAAATAGACATATTTTTGGATGACGAAGGAAACGTAAAAAATACATATTTTATCGTCCCCGAATTAAGGGGATTCGAGCAGTTTTGCACGGGAAGGCTTGCCGAAGATATGCCGATTTTGACCAATAGAATATGCGGAGTTTGTCCCGAAGCCCATCATATGGCATCGGTCAAGGCTTTAGACAGACTTTTCGGAGTAGAACCGCCGCCTGCCGCCAAAAAAATAAGAGAGCTTTTATATATGGCTTTTTACGTTACCGACCATACTACCCATTTTTATGCGCTCGGCGGACCGGATTTTATAGTCGGACCGGATGCGCCGCCCTCCGAAAGAAACATTCTGGGCGTCATAAGGAAAGTCGGATTAGACATAGGGAAAGAGGTTATAGAAACGAGGGCGAGAAATCACCGCATAATAGAAATGATAGGCGGAAGAGGCATCCATCTTGCGGGTGGATTGCCCGGAGGCTGGAGTAAATCTCTTTCTAACGAAGAATTGGACGAAATTAAATTTAACGCAAAAAAGAATATAGATTTTGCCCTTTTCAGCCTTAAAATATTCGACGACATAGTATTAAAAAATCCCGTTTATAAAGAACTTATACTTTCCGACGTTTATATTCATAGGACATATTATATGGGGACGGTAGATGAACTTAACCGCGTTAATTTTTACGACGGAAAAATCAGAGTTATAGACCCTGAAGGAAATGAATTTATAAAATACGATTCCGCCGATTATGCCGAGCATATTGCCGAGAGAGTGGAACCGTGGACTTATCTTAAATATCCTTATTTAAAAAATGTCGGCTGGAAAGGTTTCGTGGATGGGCCGGAAAGCGGAGTTTATTCCTGCACCCCTTTATCGAGGCTTAATGTTTCCGATAGAATGGCGACGCCGCTGGCGCAGGAAAATTTTGAAAAGATGTTCGATACTTTGAGCGCAAAAAGAAACGACGGAAGATACAAACCGGTTCACCACAGGCTTGCGACGCACTGGGCAAGGTTAGTGGAACTACTCTACGCTTCGGAAAGGATGTTGGAACTTGCAAGCGACGACGAAACCGCTTCCGATAAGGTCAGAACGATACCGCAGGGAGTAAAAGTAAACGGTTCTAACGAAGCGGTCGGCATAGGTTCGGTGGAGGCGCCGAGAGGCACTTTGACCCATCATTACGTTTCTGACGAGAAAGGCGTTATTAAAAAGGTAAATTTGATAGTCGGAACTACCAATAATTACGCTCCTATGACTATGTCTATAAAGCGGGCGGCGGAAAAACTTATAAGCAAAGGACAGGTGGTTCAGGAGGGCTTGCTTAATATGATAGAAATGGCTTTCAGGCTTTACGACCCGTGTTTGTCATGTTCGACGCACTCTCTGCCCGGCAAAATGCCGCTTATAGTAAAAATCAGAAATAAAGACGGTGATATTATCCGGTATATTAAAAGGAATTCATATGATTAACAAAAATCGGACGGAAATTTAAATGAAAAATATATATCATAATTCAAAAACTGCGGTTATAGGCATCGGCAATTCTATATTATCCGACGACGGCGTAGGGATAAAAGCCGTTAAAGTTTTAGAATCTATATATAAAGCGAAGCATAAAGGCAGTTCCGAAGTTACGGAATTTATAGAAGTATCCACGGGCGGGATAAACCTTATGGAGTATATGGCGGGATTTCGGAAAGCGGTTATAATAGACGCCATAGTTACCGGCAGGCATAAAGCGGGAACGGTTTTTAAATTTATTTATCCAGACATTCCTTTTACAAGGAATACTGTTTCGACCCACGATGTGGATCTGCCTATGGCTATCGAAACGGCAAATTATCTGGGCATATCTTTGCCGTCGGAAATAATTATATTTGCCGTAGAAGCAAAAGATACCGTAAATTTCGGCGAGAATCTGACGGAAGAGGTCGAAAGCGCGCTTATAAACGTGGTAAATGAAATAAAATCGACGCTGAATTTTTAAGGAATACCGTAAACATAGTCGCATAAGACATATTTTATTATAAATAATAGGATTGCTTCGTTGCACTCGCAATGACGAAACATTAAAAAAATTAATCAATAGAGGTGGGTTATGAAGACGGCCGTTTATTTTTGTAATTGCGGTACGAATATATCGGAAAAAATCAATCCTGAAAAAGTCGAAGATGCCGTAAAAAAGAGTAACGGCGGCATTATTTTTAAAAATTACGGCTTTTTATGTTCGGAAGAGGGGAAGGAATTTTTGCGGAAAGATATTATGGATAACGGCATAGAAGCCGTCGTGATACCCGCATGTTCTCCAAGAGACCACGAAAAAACGTTTATGGACGTTTTGTCGGCGGCAGGGGTCAATCCATATATGATGCAGATGATTAACATAAGGGAGCAGGTAGCATGGGTTACCGAAGACAAAGACAAAGCCGCCGAAAAAGCCGTGCATTATATAAATGCAGCCATATCGAGGGTTAACCTTCAGGAGCCCTTAGAAAAAAAGGAAATAGACGTATCGCCGGATGCCATAGTTGTCGGAGCCGGTCCGGCAGGGCTTAAAGCGGCTTTAAGTTTAGCGGAAGCCGGAAGAAAGGTAACCGTAGTCGAAAAGTCGCCGACTATAGGCGGGCTTCCCGTGAGATACGAAGAAATATTTCCCAATATGGAATGCGGACCTTGTATGCTAGAACCTATTATGGGAGATGCTCTTCACGGAAATGCATCCGGCAATATAGAATTTTTAACGCTGTCTGAAATAGAAGACGTCGTCGGCTCTTACGGAAACTTTACCGTTAAAATAAAACGCAGTCCGCGCTACGTAGATGCCGAAAAATGCATCGGATGCGCTGAGTGCATAGCGCCCTGTCCGGCATCGTTCAAAAATCCTTTTAACTGCGATATGAACGAAAGAAAAGCCATAGATTTTTCCTTCGCCGGCGCGCTGCCTAACGTTCCTTACATAAATGCCGGAGTCTGCTTGAGATTTAACGATAACGACGGCGCAGACGACGGTTCTTGCCGGCTGTGCATAGACGCTTGTCCGGTAGGCGAAGAAGTTTTTAAATTCGACGAAAAAGAGGAGATTATAGAGAGAAATGCCGGAAGCATTATTTTAGCGACAGGTTCGGCTTTATACGACTGCGGAAAAATTTCTTCCTTAGGTTACGGGAAAATACCCGCCGTTTACAATAGCATCGAATTCGAGAGAATTCTTGCATCCAACGGACCTACCGAAGGGAAGATTGAGACGCCTGACGGCAAAGAGCCTCAATCTTTTGCGATAGTCCACTGCGTAGGCAGTTTAGATAAAAATCATAAAGATTACTGCTCCGGAATATGCTGTGAATATGCCTTTAAATTTAATCATATCATAAGAAACAAAATACCTTCGGCTAAGATATATCACTTATATAAAGAAATAGTAATCCCGGGAAAGGAAAGCGGCAGCCTATACAGGCATGCGGCGGAAGATAAAAATACGGTTTTTATAAGAGTAAGAGATATAAACGGAATGACGGTCGCGGAAGAAAGCGGCAAAAAAGTTTTTTCGATAAGCGGCGCCTGTGGTTCGGGCGGCGGAGCCGGAGGGGGAGAAATTGAAAACGGAGGCGGCGGAGTAAGCGAAAAAATATCGGTCGATGCCGTAATATTATGTCCGGCGGTAGTCCCCGGCGGGGATATGGACGGATTAGCCGGAATACTGGAAGTCGTCAGGGATAAAAACGGATTTTTCGAAGAACTTCACGGAAGAACGGATGTTGGAAAAAGCACGATAAAAGGCGTATATCTTGCCGGAAGCTGTCATTCGCCTATGGATATAAAGGGGGCGATGAGCGAAGGCATGGCGGCGGCGGGATATGTTCTTTCCGGACTCGTGGCAGGGAAAAAACTCTCTATCGACCCTATATCTGCCGTAGTTAATCAGGAAAGATGCTCCGGGTGCAAGGTATGCATCGGCGTATGTCCATATAAGGCTATATCCTTCGACGGGAAGGAAGAGGCGTCTTTAGTAAACGAACTATTGTGTCAGGGGTGCGGAACGTGCGCCGCCGCCTGTCCGTCGTCGGCTATTAAGGCGAACGGGTTCACGAACGAGGAGATATTTGCCGAAATAGGAATTATGCTGGCGTAAAAATAATAATCTTTTGAATCAAAATATAAAAAAACAGAGGAGGAAGTACAATCATGCGGAATTCCACGGTCATTAAAGAGAATATGCCGGATAATACCGTAAATATCGAAAAAGCAAAGAAAATGGAAGTTTTTGAGCCAAGAATAATCGGTTTTTTATGTAACTGGTGTTCGTATGCGGGGGCGGATAAAGCGGGAGCGGCTCAAAAGCCCTATTCCCCTAACGTCAGCGTAATTAAAGTTATGTGCAGCGGAAGAATAGACCCGCAGTTTATTCTGGAAGCTTTTGAAAAAGGAGCGGATGGAGTTATGATTCTTGCCTGCCATCCGGGGGATTGCCACTATAAAGAAGGCAATTACAGGGCAGTCCAGAGGCATAGGCTGTTATTGAGCTTACTCAAGCAGTTCGGAATAGAAGAAGAAAGGTGCCGTTTCGACTACGTATCGGCGGGCGAAGGCGACCGTTTCGTTTCCGTAATAAACGAAACGGTGAAAGCGGTTAAAAAATTAGGTCCGTTAAAGATTTAAATACCCCATTTTTTATTTTAAATATTTGAATTACGTATTATAATCGTTTATAATTAATATAAATTTATAAAAGAATTAATTATAGAAAACGGAGGATTCAAAAAATGCCTACACAGACAATCGACGCAAGAGGGCTTAAATGCCCCCAGCCTATTTTAAAAATCACGGCTACCGCAATAAAAATGAAAGCCGGAGATATAATAGAAATCCTTGCAGACTGTTCGACTTTTGAAAACGACGTAAAAGACTGGTGCCAGAGATCTAAAAAAATGCTTATGTGGATTAAAGAAGAAGCAGGGGCAAAAAAAGCGCAGATCCAGTTTTAATAGTCTAATTAAGCAAATATATCTGCAGTAAAATAAAATATGTTTATCGCAAATTTGTTTTGCCGTGATACGGCCGTCCTCTTAATAGAGTTCATCTTCATTTTTTTACTAAAGAAAGGAATAGGGGTATTTATTCTTGAAAGAATTTAACCTAAAAAAATTTTTTTCAAAAAAAGAAAACTTTGTTTTATTGGAAAATATAGCCGATATTTCCTCCGAGCCCGTTTCCGTTCTGGACGGCGCAGGCAGTTTGATTGCCGGCGGACCTACTGCAGCAAAATCGCCTTCTTTTCCTATAAAAATAGATGGAGAAGAAATAGGCAGAGTTTCGGGAAAGCGTGGAGCCGAGGGTGCGGCGGCGATTCTGTCGCGTTCCATACGGTCACTGTCGGTGCAGAGGTCGCTTGCCGAAGAAATACTCCAGAAATATAAAGAATACGATCTGCTTTATAATATTAACGACCTGATGTCGTTATGCCCTAAACCTGCGGAAATAGCAGATTTTATTATAAGCGAACTTTTAAAGCTTATAAAATTCGAGTATGCCTCGATAATAATTTTTAACGAGGCCGGCAAGACCTTGGATATTCTTTCTTCATACGGGAAAAATCACTACGGCGCCGGTTATAAAAAAAATATAGAAAAAATCAACGCCAAGGTTTTTAAGATCGGCAAAGGCGAAATTATCAACGAAAATATCGAAAAAGACTGGGGCGGAAGAAAAAAAGTTAAAATAAATTCAGGCGGAGACGCTTATTCTTTTATGTCCGTTCCTTTAAAAACAAAAGGTAAGAATATCGGGCTTATAAACGTATGTTCTTTTAAAGAGGCGGCGTATTATATTTCTTCGGACTTTAAAATTTTATCTACAATCGCTTCCTATGCGGCAAATTCTATAGAAATTACAAGGCTTTATAATATCGAAAAAGAACGCGCCGATAAACTTCAGGAAAAAAATAAAGAGCTTAATACGGCAAAAGAGATTATATCCAATGAAAATATAAATCTGAAGCAAAATCTAAGGCAGAAATTTTCTCCTAAAAAAATACTGGGCATAAGCAGGCAGGTTCAAGACTTATTAGACAAAATAAATAAGATAGCCGATATTTCTTCCAACGTTCTTATAACCGGAGAAAGCGGGACGGGCAAAGAGCTTGCGGCTAAAGCCATTCATTACTCCAGCGCGAGGGCGGAGAAGCCTTTTATCGCCGTTAACTGTTCTGCTATACCCGAATCTATATTCGAAAGCGAACTGTTCGGCATCGAAAAAGGGGTCGCTACCGGCGTCGATAAGCGCAGAGGCAGGGTGTTGGATGCGGATAAAGGCACCCTTTTTCTGGATGAAATTGGAGATATGCCTTTATCGGGACAGGCTAAGGTATTGAGAATGATTCAGGACAGAGAGGTCGTTCCGGTAGGGGGATCTAAGCCGGCGCCCTTCGACGTAAGGATAATAGCCGCAACCAATAAAGACTTAAAAAAGGAAATAGCGTGCGGAAATTTCAGGAAAGATTTATTTTACAGGCTTAACGTAATAAATCTTAATATACCGCCTCTGCGGGACAGAAAGGAAGACATAGCCGTTCTTGCGAATTATTTTTTAAAAAATAATGCCGTAAAATTGGAGAGACGCAATATGCAATTTACTGAGGATGCAATAGATGCGCTCACCGATTACGACTGGCAGGGAAACATAAGAGAGCTGGAGAACGAAATAGAAAGGGCTGTGGCATTAAATATTTCCGGCAGAATCGCTTCCGAGGATTTATCCGAAAATATCAGAAAATATAGTTCATTCGGCGGCAATGCGGCAAAAGAGGAAAAAACGGCGACTATAGAAGAAAACGAAACTATATTGATTAAAACGGCGCTCGAAAAATCACGGTGGAATAAATCAGCCGCCGCGAAAATATTAGGAATAACGAGGGAAGGTTTAAGAAAAAAAATGATAAGGTTGGGAATATGAAACTTGCCGGTAAAAATTATGGAAAATAATAAAAATAATATCGAAAAAGAGTCGGCAGGAATTTCCGCATATATTAAAAAAATTTTAAACCACGAATTTGAATCTTTGTCAGAAATTTCCGGTCTGGCAAGCTCCGAACTTGCCGAATCCATTATCTCTCTTGCCGCCGAATACAGGAATTCGCTTATAAGAACCGAAGATTACGTACGCAGTCTTGCGGAAGCCGAAAATAAAGCATCGTGGACGCAAAAAATTTACGGAGCAATGTTGAATAATTCTTCGGTCGGTATTACTCTTGTGCGGGAAAGACGTTTTATTTTAGTAAATAAAAAAATGGCGGAATTATTCGGATACGATTCGCCCGATGAATTAACCGGAAAATTATCTAGAATATGCTACCGTTCCGACCGCGATTTCCAAGAAATAGGCAGAGGCGCATACTCTACCGTAAGAGCCGGTCTGGAATATAAGGTGGAATATATAGCAAAAAGAAAAGACGGCTCGGAATTCTGGTGTCTTCTGTCCGGAAAATCCGCCAATCCCGACGAGGCGGATAATGCGGATTCGGTCTGGATATTTCAGGACATAGACGAAAGAAAAAGGCAGGAAAGCCAGTCGTCGGTTATTGTTTCAAGTTTAGCGGATGCCCTTTTCGTCGTAAACATTTATAAAAAAATATCTTCCTATAACTTTGCTTTTCTATCTATGTTCGGTTTTAACGAAAAAAATATAGGGGATGATTTACCCCGCCTTTTTGACAAAAAAATGAATGCCTTAATAGATAAAGTATTTTTAGACAGAGATATAAATAAAAAAAACATTTATACCGATGAAATCAGTCTTAGCGGAAACAGAACCTGCAAAGCTACCGCAACGTCGATGTATTTAGACATCGAAAACAGCCTGTCGAAAGACGATTATGCCGCAGACGCTTTTATGGGCGTCGTCGTTACCGTAAGGGACATCACAAAGGAAAAAGAGGTGGATATGATGAAGACCGATTTCATATCTACCGTATCCCACGAATTAAGGACGCCCCTTACTTCCATACTGGGTTTTGCCAACATCATAAGCAAGAAATTCAAAGACGTTATATACCCCATGCTCGTCTTGGAAGACAAAAAGACTAAAAAAACCGCAGACCAGATAGAAAGCAATTTAGATATAATAATATCCGAAGGACAGAGGCTTACTTCGCTTATAAACGACGTCCTGGACATAGCCAAAATGGAAGCCGGAAAAATAGAATGGAAGGACGAACGATTCACCGCCAGATATGTCGTAGAACATGCCGTATCGGCGACATCCTCCATCTTTAGCGAGAAAGGACTCGGCATAATAACGGACATAGAAGACGACCTTCCCGAAATATTCGCCGATAAAGACAGATTTATTCAGGTCGTTATAAATCTTTTATCCAACGCCGTAAAGTTTACCGATAAAGGAGATATAACGATACGGGCAAAATCAAGCGGAGATTTCGTACTCATAAGCGTTTCGGATAAAGGTATGGGTATAAGCAAAGACAACTTAAATAAAGTGTTCGAAAAGTTCAAGCAGGTCGGGGACACTCTTACCGATAAGCCCAAAGGCACGGGGCTCGGACTTCCCATATGCAAGCAGATTGTAGAACATTACGGAGGGAAGATATGGGCGGAAAGCAAAGAAGGAGAAGGAAGCACGTTTTATTTTACCGCTCCGCGTTATGCGGAGAAAGTCGGCGCGGCGCATATAAAAGATTTTATAACGCAGCTTAAAAACTCCACCCCTCCGGTATTAAACTACGACAGCGTTTCCAAAAACATATTGATAGTGGACGACGACGAGGCTATAAGGGGACTTTTGAAGCAGGAGTTGGAATATTCCGGCTACGTTACCGAGGAAGCCGCAGACGGACTAGAGGCTTTAAATAAAATAAAGCGCAAAAAATACGACCTTATTATATTAGACGTTATGATGCCGGGTTTAAGCGGATTCGACGTGGCAAGGGTTTTAAAAAACAATCCCGATACTATAGGTATTCCCATTATAATTTTATCCGTAGTGGAAGACAAGCAGGCAGGATTTAAAATAGGCGTGGAAAGGTATCTTATTAAAGGCGTGGAATATCCTCAGCTATTGAATGAGGTTAACGGCATTTTAAATAAAAGCGGTTCTAAATAGTTTCATATATTTTCTAAATCCCGATTTAGGCATTTAATTTTAGCTTGACATAAGCTATTGTATATTTTATATTATAAAAATAAAATTATTCAAGGAGAAGTAATGCCTAAAGTTCTTATCGCCGATGACGAACCCCATATAAGACTGCTTATGGAACAGACCCTCGAAGACCTCGAAGACGAGGGATTGGAAATTCTACTTGCAGAAAACGGCGCCGAAGCCCTCGACTCGATAAAAGAAAACATTCCCGATATGGTTTTCCTCGACGTAATGATGCCTAAAATGAACGGGTTCGAAGTATGCTCCGAAGTAAAAAATAATTTAAAAATTCCAAACGTTTACATTATTCTTCTTACCGCAAAAGGACAGGAAATAGATAAATTAAAAGGAATGGAATCCGGGGCAGATATGTATATGACCAAACCTTTTAATCCGGACGATATAATTAAGAAAGTCCGCGAAATCTTATAATTACCGTCCACATCCGCACCCCCATTTATTTTTTAAACCGACTCGACACATTCGACAATAGTTTTGCAAAAACAATATGCCAACTTTATTCTCGTTTTGTCAAACCAATCTCTTTGTTTTTTTAAAAATTAATCTAATTTTCGCTTACCATAAGCCTGCGTATAAGTATTATAATGTATTTTTTATAATGGCACGTAAATTGCTTATATACTAATATGCTAATTTAATAAAATACGGGGGCTTTTATTATGGACAATAAGGCAGTTGCCGATTTTAAATATGATTCCGGTTTAATTAACAGAGACGACGTTTTACAGAACATATTAGATAACCCGCTTGTAGGAATAATTTTAACTAAACAAAGGAAGATAGTCCACGCCAATAAAAAAATGGTTCAAATTTCCGGATACGATTACGACGAATTAATAGGAAGTGCGACGAGGAAACTTTACCGCTCGGAAGCCGATTTCGAGGAAGTCGGCAGAATAATATATTCCGAACTTGCAAGAGGCAAAGAGGCAAGATTTGAAATGATTCTTAAAAGAAAAGACGGTTCTGAATTATGGTGTCTTTTGTCTGGTAGTTTAGTCAATTCCCATGAAAAGGGTGGTGCCGATTCCGTTTGGATATTTCAGGACATAGACGAAATGAAAAAACAGAAGGAAAAGCTTGAATCGAATATCTACAGGGCAATTCTGGATAATTCACTCGTCGGCATAGTGCTTTTGCAGAAAAGGCATATAGTATCGTCTAACAAAAAAATGGCGGAATTATTCGGATACGATGCGCCGGAAGATATGCTCGGCAATACGACGAGGATACTTTACCGCTCGGAAGCCGATTTTGAGGAAGTCGGCAGAATAGTATATTCCGACCTTGCAAAAGGCAAAGAGGCAAAACTGGAACTTATAGGCAAAAGAAAAGACGGTTCGGAATTCTGGTGTCTTTTAACCGGAAAATCTATTAACCCCGACGAGGCAAGCGGAGCCGATTCGGTCTGGATTTATCAGGACATCACAAAGGAAAAAGAGGTGGATATGATGAAGACCGATTTCATATCTACCGTATCCCACGAATTAAGGACGCCCCTTACTTCCATACTGGGTTTTGCCAACATCATAAGCAAGAAATTCAAAGACGTTATATACCCCATGCTCGTCTTGGAAGACAAAAAGACTAAAAAAACCGCAGACCAGATAGAAAGCAATTTAGATATAATAATATCCGAAGGACAGAGGCTTACTTCGCTTATAAACGACGTCCTGGACATAGCCAAAATGGAAGCCGGAAAAATAGAATGGAAGGACGAACGATTCACCGCCAGATATGTCGTAGAACATGCCGTATCGGCGACATCCTCCATCTTTAGCGAGAAAGGACTCGGCATAATAACGGACATAGAAGACGACCTTCCCGAAATATTCGCCGATAAAGACAGATTTATTCAGGTCGTTATAAATCTTTTATCCAACGCCGTAAAGTTTACCGATAAAGGAGATATAACGATACGGGCAAAATCAAGCGGAGATTTCGTACTCATAAGCGTTTCGGATAAAGGTATGGGTATAAGCAAAGACAACTTAAATAAAGTGTTCGAAAAGTTCAAGCAGGTCGGGGACACTCTTACCGATAAGCCCAAAGGCACGGGGCTCGGACTTCCCATATGCAAGCAGATTGTAGAACATTACGGAGGGAAGATATGGGCGGAAAGCAAAGAAGGAGAAGGAAGCACGTTTTATTTTACCGCTCCGCGTTATGCGGAGAAAGTCGGCGCGGCGCATATAAAAGATTTTATAACGCAGCTTAAAAACTCCACCCCTCCGGTATTAAACTACGACAGCGTTTCCAAAAACATATTGATAGTGGACGACGACGAGGCTATAAGGGGACTTTTGAAGCAGGAGTTGGAATATTCCGGCTACGTTACCGAGGAAGCCGCAGACGGACTAGAGGCTTTAAATAAAATAAAGCGCAAAAAATACGACCTTATTATATTAGACGTTATGATGCCGGGTTTAAGCGGATTCGACGTGGCAAGGGTTTTAAAAAACAATCCCGATACTATAGGTATTCCCATTATAATTTTATCCGTAGTGGAAGACAAGCAGGCAGGATTTAAAATAGGCGTGGAAAGGTATCTTATTAAAGGCGTGGAATATCCTCAGCTATTAGACGAAGTGGACGGTCTTCTGTTATGAGGATTAGCGGAGGGGATAGGTGAAATAATGAAAAATAATAGAATTATATTAAAAAAAATACTGTCTAATAAAGAATCTTTGGACATATTAAATAATACGGCAGAAGGTTTAAATACAAGCGCGGTTATAACGGATATAAACGGCGGCATACTTGCAAATATAGGAAATTTCGATTTGAATTTGAACCCGGAAGCCGTAGCCGGCAGTTTTCCGTTAAATATTAAAGGAGAAAAGGCGGGTTCGGCAGTCGGAAACGAAAAGACGCAAGTTATCGCCTCTATAATTAATTATATGCTTGCGGCGGAATACAATAAAAGGGACCTGATAGACGAAGTTTCAAACAGATATAAA
This sequence comes from bacterium, assembly GCA_021800745.1. The sequence continues at coordinate 3,489 of JAJYYS010000020.1, read as the reverse complement.
GAAATTAATCTTTTTTACGACTTTACCGAAAAAATACTTGACTGCAACAGTCTTAGCGATATAGTTCTTCTAACTCTATCGTTGGTTAAAAGTTTTATTAAGGTAGATACGGTATCCATAATGCTGAAAAACGACGAAACAAATTGGATAGACGTTATTTCCGCTTACGATTACGGTGAAAAAACGGTAAAAAATTCCATTATGCCGTTTAACGGAGAAAGCATAGCCGAGTTCGTTATGCTTTCGGGCAATGCGGAGATAATTAACGATATATCTCTCGACGGCTGGACGGCGCCAAGCGGCGGTAAAACCGGTTCTATGATGTGTGCCCCTCTTAAGATAAAGAATAGAGTTATCGGGGCTATAAATATTGCTACGGAAAATATTACCGAGTTCACCTCTTCCGATTTGAAATTATTTACTACGTTAAGCCATAACGCGGCAGTTTTTGTAGAAAACGTCAGGCTTTATAAAGACCTGAAGGAAATATTTATATCAACCGTGTACACTCTGGCGGAAACCATAGAAATGAGGGATAACTATACCGGCAACCATACAAAAAGGGTTATGGAATACAGTTACGCAATCGGGGAAACCTTAGGAATGGAAAAAGACGCGCTCGAGGTTTTAAGACTTTCCGCCATACTGCACGATATAGGGAAAATAGGCGTTAGGGACGACGTTCTTTTGAAACCGGGAAAATTGACGGACGAAGAGTTTGCATTAATGAAAAAGCATCCCGTGTTCGGCGAAGAAATATTAAGGAAAATAAAAGGGTTGGAACACGTCGTACCGGGGGTTAAGCATCATCACGAAAGACACGACGGAAGAGGCTATCCCGATGGGTTAAAGGAAGACGAAATAGAATTAAACGCAAAGATAATATCGGTGGCGGATACGTTCGATGCAATGACTTCCGACCGTCCTTACAGGAAAGGACTGGATTCCAAAACCGCGATAGACGAGCTTATAAAATGCTCCGGCACGCAGTTCGATGCAAAAATAGTGGACGCTTTTATAAAGGCTTTTCCCCACATTGATATGCCTAAGCCTTAATTAATTTTATTTATCGAGAAATTATAATCTTTTAAAAATGGAGACGATTTAAATGGTTAAAAAGTTAATGTATTTTACGGGTATAACTTTTTTTGTCTATTTCTTAGGAATTATTTTATTATACCTGTTTTTGAGGAGTTTTACCCTGAACCACTTTTTGCCGATTTTTGCACTATTTTCGCTCTGTTTCGGCGCCGTAAATTCGGTTTATTTTTACTTTAACCTGTTTAGACAGGTTAAAGAATTCGATAATGAATTTAGGAATATATCGGCGACCGATAAGTATGATTTTACTAAAACATATGTCCTACCTAAACTCTTCATACCTTTCGAAGCCTTTTTAACGAATCTTATAAACTTTTCAAAGGATGCCATACATGAGCTTGTTTCAAACGCTTCTAAATCTTCCGTATCCAATGCTAAATTCAATTACGAGATAGACATTACAACGAAGGAAATGAAAGAAATAAGGGGCAATTTTGAAGTAATAGGAAGCGTTATGAACGATTCCGCCAAATCTGTAAACGGTATAGCGGCAAATATGGAAGATTTTAAAGAGTTTATCGAAGGATTGAATAAAATAAGCAATAATACTATTCAAACCGCCGAAGAAATTAATAGAAGTTCTTCGGGAACTATATCCGCTATAAATTCCAATAAAGAATCGCTTGAAGGACTTCACAACCAGATGAATAATATTCTGTCCATAGTTAATATAATAGACGATATAGCCAGCCAAACCAACCTACTGGCGCTTAACGCGGCGATAGAGGCGGCACGGGCGGGAGAGCACGGAAGGGGTTTTGCCGTGGTCGCCGACGAGGTTAAAAAGCTTGCCGAACAGACCCAGAAGCAGTCTAAGGAGATAGAAAAAACTACCGGCATAGTCGCGGGCAACTTTGATATTTTAGTCCAGAAAAATAATTCTATAATAGAAATAATAAAAACAAACACCGGGTCGGTAGAAGAAATGCTCAATTCTTTTTCCGAGCTTGCAGGTAAAATATCGCAGGCTAACGATATGATAATAAATATTACCGCGTCAACCGAACAGCAGTCCAGTTCCATAGAAGAAGTTTCGCAGACCGTTTTGCATATGTCGCAATCCGTCAAAGATATTTCTGAAAAATTAAACGGTTTAAGTTCTAAAAGTATAGAAATAAGCAAAATTTCCGAGCAATCCCAAAACATTCTGAAAAGAGTTAAAGTCGGAGCGCATATCGAAAGGATTGCGGAACTTGCGGAGAAGGGGGTTGGAGAAATTATACGGGCAATAGAAGATGCGGTTAAAAGCGGCGAGATTTCATCTTCTGACATGTGGGACAGAAATTATATTCCAGTCGCAAACACAAATCCTCAGAAATATAAAACAAAATTTACCGATTTCATAAAAAGACGGATTCAGCCTATAGAAGATAAATATCTCGGAATAGATTCCAGTTTTAGATATTTCTTATTAATCGACGAAAACGGTTATGCCGGGGCGCATAATTCGATATACGATAAGCCGCTTACAGGCGATTACGCAAAAGATATCGCGGGCAACAGGTCGATGAGGATATTTAACGACCCGGTCGGTCTTGCGGTAGCAAAAAATACCGAAAATCTTATAGTGCAGACTTATCCGAGAGACACCGGAGAGGTAATCAGCGACGTCGGAGTTCCGCTTTTTATAGATGGAAGGCACTGGGGCGGGGTCAGGGTAGGTTACGCTATATAGCTATGTAACCATATAATTATATATAAAGATGAATGCATAAATTTACTAAAATAATTTTAATTTAAGGAGGATTTATGGAAACAAAATTAGCCAATCCGGCTCCGCTGGGGCTTTCAGGATTTGCTCTAACGACGTTTTTGCTCAGTATGATTAACGTCGGGTGGTTTACGGGCGCCGATATGCCCATGGTTCTTGCATGCGCGTTTGCTTTCGGCGGAACTGCGCAGTTTGCCGCAGGTATTATGGAAATGCCGAGGGGCAACAGTTTCGGCACGGTTGCGTTTTGCGGGTACGGAGCGTTTTGGTGGAGTTTTGCCCTGTTTGTTTTATTTCTCTCAAAAGGAGTAACGGGAGCTTTTGTCGGCTGGTATCTTTTCTTGTGGGGTTTGTTTACTATGTTTATGTGGGTGGCGTCGTTAAAAAAAACAAAAGCGCTTATGCTGATTTTTTTATTTCTTACGGCGACTTTTTATTTGCTGGCTATAGGAGCATGGACGGGCGCAGGCATGATTAGCGTAATAGGCGGATATTTCGGTCTTATAACTGCAATACTGGCATTTTATCTGGCGGCGGCGGAGAGCATTAACGAATCTTGGGGTAAATTCGTATTGCCCGTCTGAAATAATAGATAAAAAATAAAAATAATAAAAGGGGGGGCTGATTTAAGTGGTGGAGGATAGGGGATTCGAACCCCTGGCCTATGCCATGCGAAG
>JAJYYS010000019.1 GCA_021800745.1 bacterium | reverse complement strand
AAGTCCCGAATAATGCTTTTATGGTGCGCCCAATAAATCGTAATCCTTTGCTTTTAATATCTTAACAGACATAAAACCTTCGTCGGTTTTATTTGCAAAATTATTTTTTAAACCGCCCGTATAAGTATAAACGCATCCGTCGATATCCGGAGCCTGAAAATAAGTTCTCAGCTTTGAGGTCTTATTGTTTGTTTCGTCGATTATCGCTTCGTATGTCCGCCCTATATGCTTGGATAATATGTGCGGCATAAGTGTTTTTTGGGTTTTCATTAACAGTTTATATCTTTCCGATTTTGTCTTTGCGTTTACTTTTAAATCATATTTATAAGAAGAGGCGGATCTTTCATCGGAATATTTAAAAACCCCGAGATTATCAAATTTAACATCTTTAACGAATTCTAAAAGCTCCTCGAAATCTTTATCGGTTTCGCCGGGAAAACCTGCTATTAGAGACGTCCTTAATGCGGCAGACGGTATTTCTTTTTTCAATTTTTGAATCAAATTTATTATGTCTTTTTTAGTTTCACCGCGCTTCATAAGCTTCAAGATACGGTCGCTTATATGCTGAACGGGCATATCGATATATTTCAGGATTTTTTCTTCGTTTTTTATCAGGCTTATTAAATCGTCGGTAAATAAAGTTTTTAGCGGATATAAATACATAAGCCTTATCCACTTGATTTCCTTTATTTCGGCAAGCTCCCTTAAAAGCCTGTATAGTCCGTTTTTTATGTTTAGATCGATTCCGTAATAAGAAGTATCCTGAGAAACTATTATAAGTTCTCTTACGCCCGTTGCGGCTAAATATAAGGCTTCGCTTATAATTTCTTCTGCAGGCTTCGACTTATATGCTCCTCTTATCGAAGGAATCGTACAAAAAGAACAAGTTCTGCCGCACCCCTCGGATATTTTAAGATATGCGGTTCTTTTTAAATTAAAATGCTCCCTTTCAAATTTTTCCGATCCATCAAAATTTTTATTTTTTATTTTTTTACCGGTTATCGAGGCAAGTTCTTCGACTATTTTTCCCTCGTCGAAAGTCGTAAGAAAGATATCTACTTCGGGAAGTTCCGCTTTAAGGGCTTCAAGATTGTTGTTTACCATGCATCCGGTTACCGCTATGTATTTAATACCGCCGGACTGTTTTTTCTTTACGGCTTCCATGATTACGCCTATGGATTCTTTTCTTGCCGCCTCGATAAATCCGCAGGTATTAATAACGCATACATCGCAGTTATCTATATCGGAGGTAAATTTTATATCCGATTTTTCAAGGCGGGTAAACATGGCTTCGGAATCCACCTGATTTTTCGGACATCCTAAACTTATAAGATTAAAACTGAAGGGCATTTATTTTCTAACGAAGGATTTATTTTTTATATTGACAAATGACTTTAAAGTCATTATCATTATAATTATTATACTTAATTTATTTATATGAATTTATATTTTATTTACAATAAGACTGTATAATTATTTATAATAATATAAAACTGCGGTTAAAGCCAGAAAAAAATGAAAAAATGCGGTCGTAGAAAAAATAAATTCAATCATCTGCTTGCGGCGGCGTTTTGTCTGGCTGTTTCCGTATTTTTAATTGCGGGACTGAACTGCCGCTCTTTTGCAAAAACCGGCGGAACCGGCGGTGGAATTTCCTACGGCGCGCCCGAAGCCATAACCCTGAAAGACGCCTTGCGGCTTGCCCTTAAACTTTATCCGGGGATATTGACTTCTAAATATTCCTATATTTCATCTATCTATACCAAAAATCAAACGCTTTCTCAATACTATCCTCAAATTTCCGGTACTGCCGGATTCTCAAGAAATTCATTTATGGATGTTAATAATAACGGCGTAATTTCTGGCGGACAGATTTCTAACCAACCGGGGATAAACTATTCCCTAAACGATTACTCTGCGACATTAAACGCAACATATATGCTTTATTCCTTCGGCTCACGCTATTACAATTATCTTAACGCAAAATACCAGATGAAGGGGGCGAATGCCGGATATAATTATACCGTAAACGGCGACCTCTACGGCGTAATTCTTGACTTTGCCCAATATTTTGCGGATAAGGAATTAATGAATACCGACAAGGAAAATCTTAAAAATGATGAAATTCAGTACAAAGCGGCGGAAGCTTTTTATAAGGTCGGAACGGGAGACCTTTTAGACGCCGAAACCGCAAAGGCGACTATGGAAACGGCAAGAGCGTCTTATATAAATTCCAAATTCAACGTAAAAATTGCAAGACTGGCTCTTTTAAATTCAATCGGACTGCCGCCTTTAAAAAAATACCGTTTTGTAAATACGCTTAAATTCAAACCGTTTAAGAGCAGACTTCAAAAACTAATGAAAACGGCATTAAAATATAATCCACAGCTAAAACAGGCGGTTTACGCCGTAAAAGCATCGAAAGCTTCTGTTAAAAAAGCGGCAAGCGGGTATTTTCCCTCTTTGAACGCCGATTTTTCATACACGGGACAAAATTCATCGTTTCCCATGAATAGAAATTATTCCGCCGGGCTGTCTGTTTCCATACCTATTTTTAACGGATTTTTGACGCAAAATCAGATAGATTATTCTAAGGCCGTATTAAACAGCAATGTCTGGAATAAAAAACTGACGGAAAATAATCTTGCTTATAATATCTCAAGCGATTATTATGCGATTAATAATCAATATTTAACGGTTAAGGCGCTGAAATCTTCCGAGAAGGCGTCAAAGCTTGCTTATACGCTGGCTTTAAAAAGCTACGAGGTGGGGGTAGGCTCTATGGTCCAGCTCGTTACGGCGAACGCCCAGTATATTTCGTCGGTAACGAGTTATATAAACGGCGAATATACGTATTTTTATCTGAAAGCCAAGCTCTATTCCGACCTCGGCTTAATGGTAGAACATTATATAAAATAAATAAGAACTGTATTAAGGTGAAAAAATGGGTAAAAATAAAAAAATTATTATAATAGTTATTGCCGGGTTGATTTTAATATCTATTGTTTCTTATTTCATAATAAAATCAAAAACTAAAAAGGTCTCCTATGAACTATATACGGTAAAGCCTATAACCATACAAAAATATGTTACGACTTCGGGAACCACAAATCCTATTAACACCATAAACGTCGGCGCACAGGTATCCGGGATATTCTCTAAACTTTACGTATGGTATAATTCGATAGTAAAAAAAGGTCAGCTCCTTGCAGAAATAGACCCTGCTCCTTTTATTCAAAAGGTTGACCAGGACAAAGCCAACCTTGCATCGGCAAGGGCAAACGTTTTAAAGCAAAAGGCGCTTTTAGCCTATGATAAACTTACATATGTCAGGGATGAAAAATTATGGGAGGAAAACCTTATCGCTCATGCGGCGGAGCAAAACGCCTACAGCGTTTACCTTCAGGACATAGCTCAGCTTAAATACTTAACGGAGGCGGTAAACGCCGTAAGAGCGCAATTAGCGCAGGACGAAACAAACCTTTCCTATACAAAGATATACTCGCCCGTCAACGGCATTATAATAAACGTCGGGGTGGTAGTGGGGCAAACCGTCGCTTCCAGTTTTCAAACGCCGAACCTTTTCGTAATCGGCGAAGATATTACGAAAATGGAAGTAGATACTACCACCAACGAAGCCGACCTTGGTGGAATCAAAAAGGGCGACAAGGCTTCTTTTACCGTTTACGCTTACCCGGACAAAACAATCTGGGGCAGCGTCCATAACATAAGAATAAACCCCACTACGGTTTCCGGGGTCGTAAGCTACAACGTTACGATATTTTTCGGCAACAAAAAAGAGCTTATACTGCCGGGAATGACTGCGCTCGTTAAGATTTACATTTCGGAAAAAAAAGGGGTCCTCGGCGTACCCAATTCGGCTTTAAGGTTTATTCCGACAGGGGAAAATAAACAAGTTTTAGATAATTTATCCAAGAAATTAAAAACCGGCGAAGGCGTAGTTTGGGTACTAAAAAAAGGCTCGCCGGAACCGGTTATAGTAAAACTCGGCATAAGCAACGACGAATATACGGAGGTTATCTCAAAAGATATTAAGGCAGGTGCAAAAGTGATAACAGGGATAGAATCGTCTTATCAAGGCACGGCGGCGCCGGGGAAAAGAATGTTCTTCTGATTACAAATTTATGGATGACTACGGAACGAAAAACGGAAATATACCGCTTATACGGCTTGAAAATATCGGCATGATTTACAAAATCGGCGATATTTCTTACGAGGTATTAAAAGGTATAAATATGACTATCGAAAAAGGCGAATTTGTTTCCATAATGGGAGCATCCGGCTCCGGCAAATCTACTCTGATGAATATACTTGGGTGTTTAGACAAACCGACCTCCGGCAGTTATTTCCTTGAGGGCAGGGATGTTTCCGGTTTAACTTCTGACGAACTTGCCGAAATCAGAAATAAAAAAATAGGCTTCGTATTTCAGGGGTTTAACCTCATACAAAGGCTGTCTATTCTCGAAAATGTCATGCTGCCTCTTTATTATGCAGGCCTTCATTCAAAAGATTCCGAGAAAATGGCTCTCTCATCCTTAAAGCTCGTCGATTTATACGATAAAGGAAATAAATTTCCAAACCAGATATCCGGCGGAGAACAGCAGAGGGTTGCTATCGCAAGGGCTATAGTCAACGACGCGCCTATAATAATGGCTGATGAACCTACCGGAAATCTAGATTCTGTAAGAGGGGCGGACGTAATGAAATTTTTTAAAAAAATTAATGAAGAAAAGGGGGCTACCATCATCCTCGTATCGCATGATAAAAACGTAGCAAATTACGGCAGAAGGCTCATTACCGTTAAAGACGGAATCATTATATCTTCCGATACTATAGATGCGGGCGTCTAAAAAATCTTATGAAACAAAATCAAGTAAAATTCGCATTCTTTTTAGACCTTCAGTCCGCCTATAAAACTCTTCTGCGAAATAAGATAAGGTCGTTTTTGACGATATTAGGCATAATTATAGGCGTGGGTTCTGTTATTGCAACGATTAGCATAGGACAGGGCGCGTCTAAGGCGATACAGAACTCCATAAACTCTCTGGGCTCAAATATGCTCATAGTCCTTCCGGGGTCGTCTTCTCTCGGCGGCATTAAAAGCGGGTTTGGAGTTTTACCCACGCTGACTTTAAACGATACCTATGCGATAAGAAAACTTCCGGCAGTAAAAACCGACTCGGGAAATCTTGGCATGAACCAGCAGGTCATATGGCGCGGGAATAACTGGTCGACATTTATCACAGGCGCAAACTCTACTTTTACCGAAATCAGGGATTGGCCGGTGGCCAAGGGAACGTTTTTTACGCATCAGCAGGTAGTTTCTGCAGCGAACGTAGCCGTTATAGGCAATACCGCCGCAACCGAACTTTTCGGACTTATAAATCCCATTGGACATATAGTAATTATACATAATGTGCCGTTCACGATAATCGGACTTTTATCCGTTAAGGGTTTTAACGCATTCGGTCAGGACCAAGACGATACGGTCGTAATTCCGATAACAACTATGTTGGAAAAAATTGCCGGAACGACATGGGTGCATGCAATAGCGGTATCGGCAAAAACTTCAAAAGATACTTCTTTAGCGCAATCTGAAATTACGGCATTATTAAGACAAAGACATCATATTCCGCTTCATAAGCCGGACGACTTTTTCGTACGGAATCTTACCGAACTTGCGGCAACCGCAAACTCCAGCGCAAATACTTTTACGATTCTATTAGCAAGCATAGCCGCCGTTTCTTTACTTGTAGGAGGAATAGGCATAATGAACATAATGCTCGTTTCCGTAACCGAAAGAACGAAAGAAATAGGTATAAGAATGGCTATAGGCGCAAAGAAATCGGATATTTTAAAACAGTTTTTAATCGAATCTTCCGTTTTAAGCCTTTTCGGCGGTATGCTAGGCATAGGCCTCGGCTTCGGGATTTCAAGCGCAATTTCGGCTTTTTCCCCGCTTAAAACTATCGTTACTACCGAACCGATAATAATCTCCCTCGTCTTTTCTTTGTGCGTAGGAATATTTTTCGGTTTTTACCCCGCTTTTAAAGCCTCCAGAATGAACCCTGTCGAAGCCCTTAGATACGAATAATCCAAAATCCCGATTTAGGAATAATATTAAAGATTTAATTTCACCTTTGATTTTGGTATAATAATTTAATGTTTAAAACTCTCAGGGAAGATATAAATTCGGTTTACGAAAGAGACCCTGCGGCAAGAAATGCGCTGGAAGTTATTACATGCTATCCGGGCTTACATGCGGTTTATATCCATAAAATTTCTCATTTTTTATGGAATCATAAGTGCAGGCTATTTGCGAGGTTTGTTTCGCAGGCGGGCAGGTTTTTGACGGGCATCGAAATTCATCCCGGGGCAAAAATAGGGAGAAGATTTTTTATAGACCACGGAATGGGCGTGGTTATAGGCGAAACCGCCGAAATAGGCGACGACGTTACTATTTATCACGGCGTTACCCTTGGAGGAACAAGCTGGAAAAAAGAAAAAAGGCATCCTACTATAGGCGACAGAGTTATAATAGGAACGGGGGCAAAAATACTGGGGCCGTTAACCGTGGGCAGCGATTCTAAAATAGGGGCGAATTCCGTCGTAGTAAATGCCGTACCGCCCCACTCTACAGTGGTAGGAATACCCGCAAAATCAGCGAAAAGGGATGAATCCGAGGTGCACGACAATATCGACCTTGAACATAACAGGTTATTCGACCCGGCTTTTTATGAAATTTCCCTTTTAAAGTCCAAAATATCCGAGCTTGAAAATAGAATCCATGAAATTGAATCCGGTCAAAACAAAAATAAACTATAAAATTACAATTAAAATATGAAACTTTCTTCCAAGGGACAATATGCCGTCAGGGCGCTGATAGATTTATCCTATAATTCAAACGATAACTCCGTTCCGATAAGTTTAAAGGATATAGCGGCAAGAGAATCTATATCCCTGCACTATCTCGAACAGATATTTTTTATTTTAAAAAAAGCCGGGATAGTTAGAAGCCTCAGGGGTCCTAACGGGGGCTATCTTCTCAATAAAAAGCCGTCCGAGATACTTATCGGCGACATAATATCTTCGGTAGAACCTATTGAAATCATAAGCTGTATAAGCAAGTCTAAAAATAAAAAGGAATGCGGCAGGAAATCGATATGCCTCGCTTTCGATATGTGGAATTCGATATCAAATAAAATTACCGGGTTTTTAAATTCCATTACTATAGAAGATGTAATAAACGAATATAAGCAAAAACAAAAACTGTTGCAAAAAACCGCCGTCAAGCCTTCGGCAAAATCAGAAAAGGTCAATGCCGGCACAAAAAATTGCCGAAATTGAGAGCAGGACTTATATATGCCGAGAATTTATTTAGACTATAATGCGACTACTCCTTTAGACCCGTTAGTTCTCGAGGAAGTAACGGGCGCCCTAAAGAATTATCAGGGAAACCCTTCTTCGGTTTACGAAGAAGGCAGGGCGGCAAGAATTCTCGTCGAAGATTCGAGGGAGTATATAAAATCATTTTTAGACGCCGGAAATTCAGGCGACATTATTTTTACGGCATCCGGCTCGGAATCCCTCAACCTTGCGATAATAGGCTCCGTTTATGCGCATATGCGCATAAACAAAAAATCCAGACCCCACATTATTACTTCGCAGGTAGAGCATCCTGCCGTTCTTAACACCTTTAAATTTTTAGAATACGGCGGCGTCGAAACTACATACGTAGGCGTAAATGAATTTGGGGGACTGCTCTTAGACGACTTGAAGTCCTCTATAAAAGAAAACACCGTCCTGATATCTATAATGGGCGCAAATAACGAAACCGGTACGATATTTCCCTTAAAACAAATTTTTGAAGAAGTTAAAAAAATTAAGGACGACGCGCTTTTTCACAGCGACTTAGTTCAGGTTATAGGAAAAAGCTATTTCAGCCTTAAAGATATACCTTTAGATTTATGCAGTTTTTCAGGACACAAGTTTTATGCGTTAAAGGGATGCGGGGCTTTATATGTGAAAAAAGGGGTAAATATAGACCCCATAATACACGGCGGTCATCAGGAGCGCGGATTAAGAGCCGGAACGGAAAACATCGGCGGTATCGTTTCAATGGCAAAAGGCTTAAATATTCTCAAAAACGTTATGAACGAAGAATTAAACAGAATAAATAATCTCGGGAGTATTTTTTTAGATAAACTTTTTTACGGCATAGAAGGCATAAGGCTTAACGGTCATCCCGTGAACAGGCTTAAAAATACCATAAATGTATCTTTCGACGGCGTTAAATCTGAAACACTGCTTTTTAACCTCGACCTTTACGGAGTCAGCGCTTCTGCCGGTTCAGCATGCAATGCGGGAGCGGTCTCTTTATCCCATGTTTTAAAAGCTCACGGATATGACGCTAAAAGAATAGAATCGGCTATAAGATTCAGCATAGGCAGATTTACTACGGAGGACGATATAGATTATGCGGTCAGTGCGATAAAAAAGGGCGTCCTTAAATTAAGAGCCGGTTCGTAATATGCTTATAAAATCAAACAAAACCGTAGCCGTAGCAATGTCCGGCGGCGTGGACAGTTCGGCGAGCGCCTTGATTCTGAAAAACAGAGGTTATTCCGTAATAGGCGTTTCCATGCATTTAATTTCCAAAGATATTAATTCTTCGGCAGGCTTAAAAACCTGCTGCAGTACGGAAGATATAATCGACGCAAAAAGGGTGTGCGTAAGAATCGGCATACCCCATTTCGTAATAAATCTTGAAAACGAATTTAAAACTGCGGTAATAGACCGTTTCGTTTCGGAATATCTTGACGGAAAAACTCCCAACCCTTGTATTTTATGCAACTGTGTTATGAAGTTCGACCTGCTTCTTAAAAGAATAAAAGAATTGGGCGCAGTATCTCTTGCGACGGGACATTATGCGAGGATTGCCAAAAATAAGGCGGGGCAATATTTTCTTTTGAAATCTAAAGACTTGGCAAAAGACCAATCTTACGTTCTTTATAATTTGTCGCAGGAAAACCTTAAAGAAATAATATTTCCGGTAGGCAATTTTAATAAGCGGCAGACGAGAAAAATTGCATCCGACGCAGGATTCGGGGAAATATCCGGCAAAAAAGACAGCGTTGAAATATGCTTCGTTCCGGATAAAAATTATACCGGATTTATTAAAAAACAATCAGGAAATCTTTCAAATAATTGTTTAAAAAATGGGGCTATAAAAAATTTAAAAGGTGAAATAATCGGAGAACATAGCGGCATTTTTAATTATACGGTGGGGCAGAGGAAAAAATTAGGCATTTCATCCAAGAATCCTCTTTACGTCGTTAAAATTTCCGCCGAAGATAATGAAATAGTCGTCGGAAATTTAGAAGACTGCTTCGCCGGAGTTTTAACCGTTAAAAATTTTAATTTTATAAATCCTGAAGATAAAAACATATTGCATAAAATGAAAACAACCGCAAAAATAAGATACTCCTCGCCTGATTACAAGTGCAGCGCTTCCGTTTCCGAAGACGGCTCCGTTAAAATTGTATTCGACGACAAAGTTAAGTTTATTACGCCCGGCCAATCGGCGGTTTTATATTCCGGAATCAAAGTAATAGGCGGAGGCATTATAGAATGAAAAATATAAATACGAAGAATGCAGATATTGAAACGACCGAAGATAACATAATACGGTTAATGCAGTTAAACGAAAATGATATCAAATCTTTAAAGGACGGCGGCGGCTTTATTAACTGCGCCGTAATATCTTCGGGATGCAAGCTGAATCAGTTTGAAACATCACAGTTTGAAGCGATATTCAAGCGGTTGAATATAAATATAGTGGAACCGGGCTTGTCGGCTAAAAATAAAGGCCCTAACGATAATATTAACCTTTTTTTGATAAATACCTGCACCGTTACGGAAAAAGCCGATGCCGAAACCGATAAAATTATCAGGAAAATCAAAAAAAAGTATCCGGACAGCCGTCTTATATTAACCGGATGTTCCGCACAGCTTAATAAAATTAAATTTTCTGAAATACCGGGCATAAAGTTGATGGACAATATTCAAAAAGCCGAGGTTTTAAAAATCTCCTCGCAAAAATTTCCCGATATTGCCTTAAATCAAAAAAGAACGAGACCTTATTTAAAAATACAGGAGGGGTGCGATTTGAAGTGCTCCTACTGCATAATACCTAAAGCAAGACCGGTAAAATGGTCTTTGGATATAAAAAGCGTTTTAAATTCGATCGAAGAACTCGGCAGGCTCGGGTATAAGGAAGTCATTTTGACCGGCGTCAATATAGGTTCATATAACGATAAAAACTCTAATATAAAACTTAAAACCCTTCTTACCTCGATAGAGGAGCTAAAAAACAGCGTAAAAATCAGGCTTAGTTCGATAGACCCCGTTTATATAGACGACGATATGATAAAAATATTTGCCCTCTCCAAAAAAATTCAGAATCATTTTCATATTCCCCTTCAGAGCGCTTCGGATAAAATACTTAAATCTATGAACAGGAACTATTCTTTTAAAGATTATGCATCTCTTGTAGAAAAAATAATAGTAAAAATTAAAGATGTTTCGATAGGAACCGATATAATCAGCGGTTTTCCGGGCGAAACCGAAGACGATTTCTCGGAAACGGCGGATAATCTTAAGAAACTGCCTATTTATTATATTCACGCATTTTCCTATTCGGACAGACCCGGAACGGAGTCTTATTACTTAAAACAAAAAATCGACGAAAACGAAATCAAGCGCAGAACAGGTATCATAAGGGATATTTCTTCACAAAAAAAAATAGAATTTCATCAAAGGTTCCAAAACAAAACTTTAAAATTTCTAAGCCTGAGCAATAATAAAGCAATAAGTTCCAACTATATAAAAGCTAAGCTATCCGGCAATTCCCCCGTTCCTTCGGGAAAACTCTTTAGCGGAAGCATAATAGAAACGGCAAACGGAATTAATCCGGCAGACGAAGTATCGGTTGTAATAAAAAATTATATATAGGTAAAAATGGATTATAATATCATAGAAAAAAGAATAGGCTATTCGTTCAAAGATAAAACATTGCTCGACCTTGCTTTTACCCATAAATCCATAAATCAGGCAAGAAATTACGAAAGGCTCGAATTTCTTGGGGATGCCGTTATAGGAGCAATTGTAGCCGAGTATCTTTATTTTAATTTTAAAGATTTAAACGAAGGAGAACTTTCGAGGTACAGAGCGGCGTTGGTGAGGCTGGATGCCTTATATGATATAGCCGAAAAACTTAAAATTTCCGAGTTTATTTTAAAAGAACGGGACAACGGCATAGGAGCGGGGGGCGCAAACGGTAAAAACAAAAGGATAATAAGCAATGTTTACGAAGCCGTTATAGGAGCGGTGTTTCTGGATTCTTCGCATGAAAAAACGAAAGAGATTTTGCTGTCGCATATACATAAGTTTAATCCCGATATTTATAAAGAAATTTTGGAAAATACCGATTTTAAGACGACCCTGCAGGAGCTTGTACAGAAGGAAACGGGTACCACTCCCGAATACCGCACAGTTAAAAAAGAGGGGCCAGTCCATAATGTCGTTTTTACGATTTGCGTAAAGATAAACGGGGAAATTTTCGGTTACGGAACAGGGCATTCTAAAAAAATAGCGGAACAAAACGGCGCAAAAGAAGCCTTTAAAAAATTTTTGGAGAAAATAAATGATAAAAAATAACGACTTTTTTGTAATACTCATCGGAAGGCCTAATGTGGGCAAATCGACTATATTCAATAAAATGCTCGGTGGAGCTTCCGCCTTGTCCTCAAAAATAGCCGGAACGACACTTGATTTAAACATTAGAAGAGTTTCTTTTGAAGGATTAGATTTTCTTATTTCCGACAGCGGAGGATTTAACGTCTCCCCCGCAAATGAAACCGAGAAAAAAATCAAAGAAAAGGTTTTTGAATATTCTAAAAAAGCCGGCATAGTTTTATTCGTGGTTGATTTTAAAAGCGGTTTTATACCGGAAGACAGAGAAATTTTTCTTAGATTAATTAAAAACCAATCAAATATTGTTCTTGTCATAAATAAGGTTGATTCTCCGAGGGACGTCCAAAACGCAATTGCCGAATTTTCCGGTCTGGGCATCAAAAAAATCGTTGCCGCAAGCGCTGAGACCGGAATGGGGATAGACGATATTATTGAAGAGATAACCGACGAAATAAATTTAAAAAAGCCGACGAAACCTGCTAAAAAAAATGAGGAAACAGGTTTTAAGATTGCGATTATCGGAAGACCCAACAGCGGCAAATCTACTTACATAAACTCTATTTTAAAGGAAGATCTGCTTTTTACGGACCAAAAACCGGGTACTACGAGGGACTCGATAGACACATATATTCAATATAAAGGATATCCTATAACTCTCGTGGATACCGCAGGTATCAGAAAAAAGTCTCGGTTGGACGTAAACTCTGCGGCTTTTCAAAAACAGAGCATAGAGCAGATAAAAAGGGCGGACGTCATTATTATTTTTATAGACGTTAATTCCGAAATATCCCATGAAGACCTTTCGTTGTTAAAAAGAGTCACTTTAGACAAAAAACCTTTTATCATAGCTTTTACGAAGTGGGATTTAAAGGATAAAGATGCGGAAGATGCCGGGATTAATTTAAAAAAAGAGATTCAATTTAAACTGAAAGAATTTCATGAAACTCCTTTTGTTTATATATCCTCGAAAATAAATAAAAATTTATATAAAATATTGGACTTATCTATAGAAATTAATAGTTCAAAAAGGACAAAAATTAAAAAGAAAGACTTGAATAGATTTATAGAAGAAGCAAAAACGGACAATAAGGCCGGAAGATTATATAAATATATAACTTACGGCGTGCAGAAAGAGGGGGAAGAAATCCCCACTTTTATATTATTTACCGGCAATAAAGGAAAAATATTTACAATGGTAGATATAAAATTTTTAAGAAACAGCCTAAAGGAAAAATTCGGAATAAAATCCAACGTGGAAGTTATAATAGAGTACAAAAAATATAATGCTTAAATCTAAAATTGTCGTACAGCATTATTTATTTCGACTTATTCGACAATTCTTCCAACTTGTTTTCTAATTTCTGGATTTTCTTGGTTAATTCTTCTATATCATAAGTCGAGGCAAAATTCATTTCGTCCAATAAAATATCGGCTACTTTTTCCTTGATTGACTTAAAGATAACGCCGGATTCGTATTTTACGGTTTCGATAATCTGGTCTGCCGCTTCCCTGCTTTCTTCATCGGATATATCGACATAATCGTCCAATTTTTCCTGTGCAAGAATAGAAAGTCCTTTAAGCGCTTTGAGAACTAAGTTTATATTGTCCGACATTTTAACAACCTTCCTCTTATTTATTTATTTTTAAGGGGGCAGACTTAAATCTACCCCCTTCTATTATATTTATATTTAGATTTCGTTCTGCCTGACTTTCGCCATTATACCCCTGAGAGACACATTGTGCCTCGAAAAACCCATTTCCGAATAATCTCCGCCTAAAGCTACGCCTATTAACTGCGGAAGATGCAATATGGGCAGAGATAATTTTTTATTTATACTCTTTGCCGCGACCGTCTGATAAGTATCGAGACTTAAATGGCATAAAGGGCATGGAGTAACCATTACGTCCGCATTTTTTTCCTGCGCTTCATAAATGGCGTTTCCTGCCAGAGAAGTAGAAGTAGCCTCATTTACGAGTATCGTCTGAAAACCGCAGCACTTTGTCCTGCGGGCATATGATACCGGTTCCCCGCCCAGAGCCTTGATTAATTCTTCAAATCCTTGCGGATTTTCGACATCATCGAACTTTACCGCGCTTGAAGGTCTCAATATGTGGCATCCGTAAAACGGAGCGATGTTAATTCCTTTCAGGCTTTTTACCGCTTTTTCTTTCAGCTTATCTAAACCTACATCATCCCTGACGGCGTATAAAATATGCTTTACTTTAACTTTACCTGAATACTTAAGTCCTATTTTAGCAAGGTATTCATTAGTTTTTTCTAAAGATTCCGGATTATTTATAAGTTCTTCGTTCACCTCGCTGAGAGTCAAAGTGCAAGTATTGCAAATCGTCATTATATCGAGTCCGTCTTTTTCGGCTAATGCGAGGGTTCTGCCGTTGATAAAAAGTTTTAAATTTTTATCGAATCCGTCTATGACTCCGCCGCCGCAACAGGAAGCTTCGGGCATCGGAATTAAATTTATACCTAATTTATCTGCTATAAATTTTGTAGCGTTATCAAGCTCTTTAGCGCTTTCCTGCGCTACGCAGCCCGGATAATAAGCATAGGTAATCATTATTTTTCCTCCAGATCTAATTCTTTATATGCAAGTCTTATGTCTTCCATATCTTTAATTAATTTAAGCCTCAGAGGAGGAATCTTTCCTTTTAGTCCGGCGCCGAAAGCCATAGGCAAATCGTTTATAAGTCCGGATATGCCGCCCGATTCGAATGCAACCTTTATCTCGTCGAGCCTTCCGGTTTCCCCGATAGACTTGGCTATAGAGACGACATGTTTTGAACCTGCGGAAAATGTTATAGAATTTTTAATGGTTCTTTCATGAAGTTTAACTATTGATTTTACTGGCGAAATGCCTTTCGGGCAAAACTCTTCGCAGGACTGGCAGTGAACGCAATCCCACATTCCGTCAGGCTTTGAACCGTTAACTAAGCGGGAGCCGTTTTTGTCATTGTCTCTAGGGTCTTCACTGTATCTGTAGAGTTTAGCTAAAGCGGCAGGTCCTAAATATCTCGGATTCCCGACTACGCCGCCGCATTCGGAATAACAGCACTCGCATAAAATACAGTTAGGAGTATCGTTATTTCCCGTCAAATTTTGAAATTCCGGTCTATAATAAACGGGCTGGCTTATTTTTTCTCCTTCTTTTAATACGTGAAAATGATTGTGCGCCTCGTCTTCCCTTTGACCGAGAAGATAAGGCTTGATTTCTTTTATTTTATCGAAAAAGCTCTCCTGATCGACTATAAGGTCGCGAACAACCGGCATATTGGCAAGAGGTTCAACGTTAATTATCCCGAATTTTTCTATTTCGGGGCTTACTTGAGTTTTACAGGCAAGTTTGGATATTCCGTTTATCTTCATAGCGCATGAACCGCATATAGCGCTCCTGCATGACCTTCTGAAACTCAAAGTCCCGTCTAATTCGGATTTTACTTTTATTAAAGCGTTTAATACGGTCATACCCGGATAATCTTCAACCGTATATTCTTTATAATACGGCTTTTCGTCAATCTCCGGATTAAATCTGTATGCCCTGACCTTAAATTCCATTATATTTCCCCTTTCTATTAATAGGTTCTCGGCTGAGGTTTAAATTTTGTTACGGCAACTTCCGAAAAATCGAATTTTATATTTCCGTTGCCGTCCAAAGTAGCCAGCGTATGTTTAAGCCAGTTTTCATCGTCTCTTTCAGGAAAATCGGTTCTATAATGTGCGCCCCTCGATTCTTTCCTTAAAATTGCGCCCCTCGCGATAACTTCGGCTATAAGCAGTATATTGTTAAACTCGAATGCCTCGACTATATCGGTGTTAAACGTTTTAGATTTATCGTCTATACCTATGTTTTTTGCGCGCTCTTTGAGTTCGTTAATTTTATCGAGAGCTTTTTTCATTGCATTTTCTTCCCTAAAAACGCCTACGTCGGCTCTCATTTCTTCCTGAAGTTCGGATTTTAACAAACCGTGTCTTTCCTTTCCCGAAGATTTCTTAAGTTTTTCAAAAACTTCTTCGTCTCTTTTGACCGTCGATTCGTCAAATTTTCTTTCCTCGGCGGTTTTTAAATATTCCGCTATATCGATTCCCGACCTTCTTCCGAATACCACGGTATCGAGAAGCGAATTGCCTCCGAGCCTGTTTGCCCCGTGAACGCTGACGCAGGCGGATTCTCCAGCCGAATAATA
>JAJYYS010000141.1 GCA_021800745.1 bacterium | reverse complement strand
TTAATTTTATTCATCCTCAGGGATATTTATATTTATAAGATGTTAAAAAATGAAAAATTATTATATAATGAAGATATTGCCGACAAGATAAGGGAGTTTGCTTTAGATTTGCCGTTATCTTCAAAAGATATCGGGCATATGATAGAATCGACCGTGGAGCATATAGAAAAAATTAACAGCTATAATTTGAACAAATCTATTGCATCCGATTCCTATTTTTCCGAGCTTTTGTCCCTATAAAAATAAAAATATTTATTAAATTGAGTAAACTTTAAAAAAATTATATAAAAAAATAAAAAATGAGAACGGCGGAAGTAAAAATACTTGAAATGGGTTACACATTAGTATGCGTTACGAAAATCCCCGAACTTTTCGTGAACGACAGAGTGCTTGTAGAGCAGAATAAAATTATTTATTTGGGAACCGTTTCGGGAGAAGTCAAATTTTTTGAGAGCGGCGCCGATATCTCTAACCCCCGGCCGTCCTGTTCGATAATAAGAAAACTCTTTCCTTTTGAAACCGGTGAAAAATATATACATTATCGGATAGAGGACGAAGGCCTTGATTTCTGCAGGAAAAATGCGGAAGAACTCAAACTTGCAATGAAACTGCTGAGAGTTAAATATATGCCTTTGGAGAATAAACTCGTATTTTATTACAGCGCGGAGGAAAGGGTAGATTTTAGAGAGCTTGTGAAAATTCTGGCCGCTAGGTTTCATTTAAGAATAGAAATGCGCCAGATTAATATCCGCGACGAATGTAAAATTTTAGGCGGAATAGGCGTTTGCGGAAGAGTCTGCTGCTGCAATTCAATAGTAAACGAGATGAATGCGGTAACTTCTAAAATCACCAAACTGCAATGCCAGAATACGAGCAAGTTTGTAGGCTATTGCGGCAGGCTTTTGTGCTGTCTGGCTTTCGACCCCCCGATGCAGGGCGAGAATATCTGCGGAGATGAATATGCCCCCTGCGGCCGAAACGAAGAAGAATCGTTTGCGGAAACTAAAATAGCGAAGAAAAAGGAGACGGAAACGGAGGCTGATGCCGGGGAAGCTTTGGCCGGCGCTTTTACGGAAGACGGTTATGAGAAATAATAATTGCGATAGCGTTAAATGCTATAGCGGTAAAATTAACGGCTATTTCTACGTTACTACTCCTATTTATTACGTAAACGATAAGCCGCATATAGGACATGCGTATTCCACGGTAATAGCCGATTCAATCGCCAGATTCAAAAGGCTTTCCGGCTATAGAGTTTTTTTTCTTACCGGAACGGACGAGCACGGCTTAAAAATAGAAAAAGAAGCGGATTTAAGAGGCGTGACTCCTAAGGACCTTGCCGATTCCGTGCATATTAAATTTAAAGAGCTTTTTTCCGAGCTAAATATATCGTTTGACAGGTTTATCAGGACTACGGATGCCGACCATATAAGAACCGTGCAAACCGCTTTCAAAAAATTATTGGAAAACGGCGACGTATATCTGTCCGAATATGAAGGATGGTATTGCACTCCCTGCGAAACCTTTCTTACGGAAAAATCCCTCATAGAAGGCAAATGTCCTCAGTGCGGAAGACAGGCAGTTAAAGTCAAAGAGGAGAGCTATTTTTTAAAATTAGACAAATACGAGAAAAAACTTTTAGATTATATCGCCGGCAATCCAGGTTTTATAAAACCGGATTTCAGAAAAAACGAGGTTTTATCTTTCGTAAACGAAGGACTGAAAAATTTAAGCATATCCAGAACTTCTTTTAAATGGGGAATTCCGGTGCCGGGCGACGATAAACACGTCATATACGTCTGGTTCGACGCACTTCTAAACTACCTGACCGGCATAGGATACGAAGACTTTATAGTCGGCAAAAATCCCGATTTTACGCATTTTTTTAAATCCGTCAACCATATAGTGGGAAAAGATATTCTTAAATTCCATGCAGTTTACTGGCCAATTATGCTTTTCGCTTTGGGAATCGAACCGCCTAAAACCATAATGGCTCACGGCTGGTGGCTTACCGACGGCAAGAAGATGTCGAAGTCTCTTGGAAACGTTGTAGATCCTATATCGTTAATTAATAAATTCGGTCCCGACGCTCTAAGGTATTATCTTTTAAGCGAAATCACACTCGGTTTGGACGGCGACTTTAATATAGATAATTTTGTCGTGAGATATAATTCCGGGCTTGCAAACGATCTGGGAAATTTAGTTTCCAGAACCGCCGCAATGTTAAATAAATATTCGGGAGGGGCGGTTCCTGGGGCGGACGTTCCGGAAGACGCGGCTGTTTTAAAAACCGCTTACGATATTTTAAACGGTTTAGGCGCAAGATACGATGATTACGATTTTGCGAAGATTTTGGAAGATATATTCAGGTTTATAAACACCCTGAATAAATATATAAACGATTCCGCTCCTTGGAAATTGAATATTGAAGACCCGGAAGAAAAAACTATTTTATTGAAAATACTGAAAACCGCCGCCGTTTCTATTTATCATATATCTTATCTGATTTATCCGTTTATGCCGGAAACGTCAAAAAAAATTAACGGCATATTCAATATTGAGATGTTCGATTCTGCCGGTTTTTCGGTGCGTCCCGAAGATATGGCGGCTCATTGCGGGAAATTATTTAAAGACGGATGCCGCATATCGGAAAAAGCCGAAATTATGTTTCCGAGAATAAAATTTGAAGAATAAAAATAATAAACAATGATAGATTCACACTGCCATCTTGAAATGCCGGAGTTCGATTCCGACCTTAAAGACGTTCTTGTCAGAATGTCCGAAAACGGCGTGACCCATGCAGTTTCCATCGGTTCTTTGGCTCAGAACGAAAGGATTGAAAAAACTATCGGGATAGCGGGTTCGCACGATAATATCTATACGACCCTCGGAGTTCATCCCAAAAGCCCGTATGAAGACCTCGAAAGCATATCGGAACTTTTTGAAAAATATTATTCAAAAAATAAAAAAAAGATAGTTGCCGTCGGAGAAATAGGTTTGGATTATTTTTTGTCCGATATTTCAAAAGACGATTTTGAAAAAATTAAAATTAAACAGAAGGAATTATTTAAATTTCAGCTCGGACTTGCGTCCGCAAACAGGCTTCCGGTTATAGTACACATAAGAGATGCTTATGAAGACGCCTTAATTATTTTAAAAGAATACGCAGGAAATTCCGGCGGCTTTTTTGGCGGAGTCATCCATTGTTTTTCGTCCCCGGAACGGAGTATAGCCGGCGAATTTTTAAAAATGGGCTTTTTTATATCTTTTTCGGGCAATATAACGTATAAAAAAAACGGCGGATTAAGATCCGTGATTAGGGATATTCCCAGCGAAAAACTCCTCATAGAAACAGACAGCCCGTATCTTGCCCCGCAATCTTTCAGGGGGAAAAGAAACGAACCTTCGTATGTCCGCTTTGTTTTGGACGCGGCCGCCGCGGAAAAAGGCGTCGAAAGAGAAAAATTGGACGGCTTAACCGTCCAAAATACCGTTAATCTGTTTTCTCTCGAAGGCGTAGCCGGTTTTTATCCGTCTGTAGCTTATAAAATCAGAAATTCGGTTTACATAAACCTTACCAATAAATGCACCAACAGATGCACGTTCTGTCCCAAATATCAGGGAGGCAAAAC
>JAJYYS010000140.1 GCA_021800745.1 bacterium | reverse complement strand
AGCATATTATAGCCTATTTCCGGATGTTTTTTTATCTCTTCATATTCTTCTTCGGTAAGTTTTCCTTCCTTATTTAATATAGAATCTTTTATGCCTATTTTTCCGACGTCGTGCATTGCCGCCGCATATCTGATATTTTTTATTTCATTGGCGCTTAACCCGAGTTCTTTTGCTACAGCGACCCCGTAATCTATCAGTCTGTCGCCGTGGGTTCTCGTATATGTGTCTCTGGCTTCTATCGCCTCGGATATGGAGCTTATAGTTTCAAAGTGCTCCTCTTCGATATAATTCAGCGTCTGCGCGTTATATGCCGCAACCGAAATTATGTTTGAAATATTGGATATAAAATCGACGGTTTCAACCGAATATTCTATCTTTTTTGTACCGAAAAGAAAAATTAAACCCAAAAAATCCTTGTCCGTTTTGACCGGTATTCCTATAAACGTTTGTTTCGAAATATCCTTAAAAAAGCAGTCGCAGGTATTATCGTTATGGCCGGCATTGCTTCCTTCGTAATAATTAATAGTAGGATAATCGGAACTTAATGTTTTTAAACATTTACAGTCCTCTAATTTCATAAGCTCGTGCCCGTAAAACGAGCCGTCCATATTATAGTCTTTAAATAATTTCAGGGTCATATTTTTAAGAAACGGGCAATTTGTGCATTTTTGCAATATTTTAGGCTCCGGCGGACATTTTACGAACGGGCACTCGAATTCTGTTATATTATAACAGTTTAAATTGCCGCCGAATATAGAACACCCAGTCATATTGCAGTTAAAGAATTCATAGCAGAATTTATTTTCTTCTTTATCTTTATCTTTAAGATACACTAATGCCGCATTGGTTTTGGTAAAATTCATCAATCTTTTTATCGAATAGTCTATAATGCTGGAAAGGTCCAACGAAGACGAAACAAGTTTTGAAACTTCGAGAAGATTTGCGATTTTTTGGCTTTCTTCTTTCTGCCTTAAGTACAGGAGGTTGGCATTTTCATATAAAGTAAGGCTGTATATAAAAATACCTCCCATCATGGATATGAATTTTGCGATTTTAATTTCTTCTTCGGAAAAATCGTGAGTGTCTTTTCTGTAAATATTTAATGCCCCCAAAATAAGAGAGCCGGCATAAATAGGAACGATGAGCATAGACGACATGCCTGTAAACTGTCTTTCCAGTTCGTAGTATATATCTGATAGGTCGGATTTAAGATTGCCGCTGACCAACGGTTCTCCGTTTTCTATCACCGAGCCTATTAAACCTTCTCCGAGCAGTATTTCTAAGTCTTTTTTTATGAATTTGCCACCCTGATAATATTTAACGCAATTTATCTTTTCGGTATCCTCGTTAAGCATAAATATGGTTATAATATCGCTTTTTATAAAAGTTGCGGCGGTAACGGAAATTTTTTCGTAAATTTCGTCTCTTGTATTTTTAGAGATAAGGTCTTTAGATAAAAAATATGCTATATCGGGGTACTCTGTCGCCATATTAAAAAGATAAATTAATTCAAATTAAATTAATAATTTTCAAATTTTTTTATTCTTTCGTTTATTAAATCCTTTCCGGTATATTCTTTAAGTTTTTTGATATTTTCCAAAATAGCTTTTTTCAGGTTTTCGGACGCAAGCCTTATATCTCTGTGCGCCCCGCCGAGAGGCTCCGGTATGATGCCGTCTATAACTTTGGAATCGTTTAACAGGTCTTTTGCCGTAAGTTTTAAAGAATTGGCGGCATCCTCGGTTTTAGAAGTGTCTTTATACAGTATGGAAGCGCATCCCTCGGGCGATATTACCGAATAAACCGAATACTCCATCATTAAAACAGTGTTCCCCGTTCCTAAAGCAAGCGCTCCGCCGCTTCCGCCTTCCCCTATGACTATGGATATGACGGGAACGGAAACATTCAATAAAGTATATATTGTTTTAGCTATCGCCTCGGACTGGCCCCTTTCTTCCGCTCCTAAACCCGGATATGCGCCGGGAGTGTCTATTAAAGTAACTATAGGAATGGAGTATTTCTCGGCAAGTTTAAACAGCCTTTGGGCTTTTCTGTAGCCTTCGGGATGGGGCATACCGAAATTTCTGCACATCTTTTCTTTTGTATTGCGTCCTTTCTGGTGTCCTACTATAAGCGCCCTCTGCTTATAGCCCGAGGCATCGTCTTTAATGAAACAGAATCCTCCGACTACGGCTTTATCGTCCATAAAAAGTCTGTCCCCGTGGAGTTCGGCAAAATTTTCCGTCATTAAATCTATATAGTCCATAGCATACGGCCTCAAAGGATGTCTGGAAAGCTGGGTAATCTGCCAGCTGTTTATATTTTTAAATATATCCAGCGTAAGTTTGTCCTTTTTGGCTTCGAGATTTTTTATCTCGTCGTCAACGTTGGTAAAGCCTCCCAGATTAAACGTCTTTAACTCTTCTATCTTCTGCTCTAGTTCTATTATAGGTTTTTCAAATTCGAGATACTGTACGGCCATAAATATTTATTTTGTTTTATATTACTATTATTTTTTAGTTATTTAAGATGTTTATAAACTTCTTTATTATACCACTGATTATATAATATTTAAATAGTCCGGCAAAGGTTTAGATTTCAGCAACGCTTTATCTACTCCCAAGCTTTCGTTAAGCGCTATATTGTATCCGGACATTTTCAATATCACTTTAGAATTTCCTCTTGAATCCGACAGGCTGTTTTTTATCTCCGAAAGAAAATTTTTAAATTCTCCCGGGGCAAAGAAAGCCGCATTTTCGTTTATTTCTATAATACATACCTCTTCTTCCGGTTTTATCTGCTTTTTTATCTTAACCCCTTCCAATAGTTCGATATTTTCTCCTATAACCTTAATATCTAAATCTATGTCGTCATAGCCCGCCTCATATCCCGACTTTCCGCTCTCCGCTTTATTTTTGCCGTTTTGAGCCGCATCGCTTTCAGCGGCCGCGGCGTCTTCACCCGCCCCTTCAACAGGCGCTAATCCCCTGCCGCCGCTATTTTCGGCTGTATTCAATCCAGAAAAATCGATTCTGCCGGTTAAAATTACGGGCTGATTCGTTCCTAATATTTCTTCGTATTTTAAAAAGTTTTTTGGAAAAAAAACGACTTCGACGTTTGAGTTTTTATCGTTTAATATAAGCGACGCCATTTTATCGTTGTTTCTTGTTTTATGGACTTTCAACTGATTTATGACACCCGCCATTTTATACATGTTATCCGCCGCGGGGCGGGGCTGGCCGCGCCCGGCCTCCGGCCGCGCCTGACCTCCTTTGCCTGCGGAGTTTATATATTCAGACACTATATCTGCAACCGATTTTATCCCCAGCAGTTTTATCTTTTCTTCGTAACCGTCTAAAGGATGGCCGGAAAGATAAAATCCCAACGATTCTTTTTCGAAAGCAAGTATCGACTTTTTATCGTCCTTTTCCCCCGAAACCTTTAAATAGGACTCGTCTTTACCGTTAGCGTAATTAACGTTTTCTCCGAAAGAGGCAAATAAATCGACCTGTCCGGAATCTTCTTTTTCTCTTTTGCGGACGGCTTCGTCCATTACCGCTTCTAAATTATCCAGCATCCATTTTCTCGACTCTCCGCCGATATCTAAAGCTCCGCTTTTTATCAAGTTTTCTATAGTCCTTTTATTGACTCTGCGCGTATCCACTCTCGAACAGAAATCCGATAAATCCTTAAATATTTTATCTTCGCGGGTCTG
>JAJYYS010000001.1 GCA_021800745.1 bacterium | reverse complement strand
TAAAAATGGCAAGACCTGTTTGTTTCCCGTTATAAGCGACTGCCGTCCTGAATAAATCTAAATAGCGCATAGTTCCCTTTTTATCCGTATATTTATAAATAAACCTCGATGAAAATTCGTTGGTATGATGCACATTAAATAGAGCAACTTTCGAGGCGTAAACCTTATTTTCGTCTATGTCGAAAAAATCGAGGACGCTATTATTCATAAATTCTTCTTTTGTTAAGCCGAACAAACTAAGCAACGCAGAATTCACGTATAAAAATTTATCTTTATCGTATAATGCTATGCCGGAATGAATATTTTCGATTAATATTTTAAAAAGATTCCTTTCCTGTTCGATAGAATTCCTTAAATTAACCATTTCGGTAACGTCGATAAAACTTGCTATTCTAACGACCTCGCCTTTATATTTAACGGAGCCGGCATAGATATACGCCCATAATTCCTCCCCCGATTTTTTGATTGCCTTGAATGTTACGTAATGTTTATAACTTGCATCGGCAAGTCCTTCCTTGATGGCTCTTTTTGCTTCTTCTTTATATTCATCCGCTAATATTTCCCAAAAAAACATTTTTTTTAATTCATCTCGAGTATAACCGAACATATCTTCAAAAGCGGGATTGACATAGATAAATTTATCCTTGTGCATATCGAGTCCGACCGGCATATTATTCGCAAGTATCCTGAATAATTCTTCCGACTCCTTAAGCCTTTCTTCAAGGATTTTTTTTTCGGTTATATCGTTGATAACAGCCTGAATATAGGTCTTGCCGCTAAAGACAAAGCCGGAAATATTAGCTTCTACGTCTCTTACGGTTCCGTTTTTAAGCCTGTGTTTGAAAACGGCAAAATTATAACCTTCTTTTAAGGCTTTAGCTCTGAAATCTATAGTTTCTCTAACGGATACGAAAGGATTTATATCCGCTATCGTCATTCTGCTTAATTCTCCTTTAGAGTAGCCGTAAAAATCTACCGCCTTTTTATTGGCAAGGATAATAAGACCGGACTTGACGTCAATGATTAACGACGGGACGGGGAGGTTGTCGAAAAACGTCTCGAGTCTCTTTTCTGATAATTCGATAGCCTCTTTGGCTTTTTTAACGATGTCTAATTCGGAAATAAAATCGGAAATATTAACGTGGGATTCTAAAAATATGGAGCCGTCCTCGTCGTCCCTAAAGGCTTCTACTTTATAAACCTGCCCCTTGTGATTATGATTGACGGCGGCAAGGTTTTTATCTTTTTTATTTTTTAATTCATTTATAGGGCAGTCTTCCCCAAGTTCAAAACAAGGTTTGTCGTAACCGTGCGACAAATTATAGCACTTGCCTGCCGAACCGCCTGCGGTTTGAATATTAAATTTATATTTTTCTTCCGCAGTTTTATTTAGGAATATTACGTCGTATTTATCGTTTATTGCAAGTATGGGAAGTAATAATTTATTAAATGCGGCATATTTTTTTGTGTTTTTATCGTTTTTATCGTTCATATATATATTATAACATCGCTTAAAGCATAAGTACTTTTATTATAATTTAAAGGTTAAGTATTATAATATAAATATATACTCCCCCCCCCGCCGTCAAGTATTGTTTTAGACTGGATTCCCGCCTACGCGGGAATGACGATACAGGGTTTTACTTTTCATCCAAATGTTGTCATTCCCGCGTAGGCGGGAATCCAGAATTTATATAACTTTTGAGTAACTTATATCATTTCTATTGCAAAATTAAGGTTAGATTATTTTTCGGCGCAAATTCGACAAATTCGACTAATTGCAATTTTATCGTTTTTATGGTAAAAATAAACTTTATGGCAAATTCGATTAAATATAAAATTGCGGTTTATCCGGGTTCATTCGACCCCGTAACATATGGTCATTTGGATATTTTAAAAAGAAGCCTCAACGTATTCGATAAGGTTATCGTCGCAGTGGCATGCAATAAAAAAAAGCCGTATCTTTTCCCCCAGCCGGCGCGAATCGAACTTATAAATAGAATTATAAAAGAAGATAAAGAAATAGACTCCGGCAGGGTCGATGTAATCGGCTTAAAGGGGCTTCTCATAAAATATGTGGAAAGCATCGACGCAAAAGTAATAATAAGAGGATTAAGGGCAGTTTCAGACTTCGAATACGAGCTTCAGCTCGCAACTACCAACAGGACGCTTAACCCTGACATAGAAACTATATTTATGATGACTGCTGAAAAGTATTCGTTTTTAAGCTCTACCATAGTAAAAGAAATTTCCCGCCTCGGAGGAGACGTTTCAAGCATGGTTCATCCTATTATTTCGGGAGAGCTTGTAAAAATTTATTCAAAAGGAGAAAAAGATGAAACTCTCATGTAGAGCTTCTTTAATTAAACCGTCTGCTACCCTTGCCATAACGGCAAAAGCTAAAAAACTTAAATCGGAAGGTAAAAACATCGTAAGTTTCGGAGCCGGCGAACCGGATTTCGATACCCCCGATTATATAAAAAATGCCGTAAAAGAAGCATTGGATAAGGGACTGACCAAATATACGCCGGTTTCCGGCATAGACGAACTTAAAGCCGCTATAGGAAAAAAATTTTCGGCGGATTACGGCGTCCATTACGAAAACTCCGAAATTATCGTGTCCTGCGGCGGTAAACATTCGTTATATAATCTTTTTTCCGCTATGTTAAACGAAGGAGACGAAATTATAATACCTTCGCCCTACTGGGTTTCTTATACCGAAATTATAAAACTTTCCGGCGGAGTTCCGGTAATCGTCGATACATCTAAAAACAATTTTAAATTTAACCTGAAACTACTGGAAAGCAGTTTAACCGATAAAACAAGAGGGGTTATAATAAACAGTCCGTCAAATCCTACCGGCGTTTTATTGGATGAAAAAGATATAATAGATATTGCAAATTTTGCAAAAAAGAAAGGTTTATATATTATAACGGACGATATATACGAAAAAATTATATTCGACGGCAAGAAGTTTTTTAACGCATTAATGGCAGGTAAATCGATGAAAGAAAACACGATTGCCGTCAACGCTGTTTCTAAAACTTATTCTATGACGGGCTTCAGGATAGGCTGGACGGCGGGACCCAAGGATTTGATTGCGGCAATGAATAATATTCAATCACAGAGCACTTCCAATCCGACGACTTTTGCGCAGTACGGAGCGCTGGCGGCTTTAAGGGGCGGATACGAATTTACATCTATGATGCGCGACGAATTTCAGAAAAGAAGGGATTATATGCTTGATTTTTTTGATAAAAACATTAAAAGCGTTACACCGGTTAAACCTGACGGCGCTTTTTATTTATTTATCGACGTTTCAAAAGTTTTCGGCAAAACAAAAGACGGCAATAAGATAAATTCTTCAACCGATTTTTGCGATTATCTTTTAGATAAGTATTTAGTAGCCGCGGTTCCGGGCATTGAATTCGGCAACGATAATTTCATAAGGCTATCTTTTGCCGCAGGTCTTGACGTCATAAAAGAAGGATTAGACCGGATGAAAAAAGCCGTCGAATCGTTATCGCTATGAAACTTTATAAACATATACTAAATTTTTTGACAAACAAGAAAGAAAAGGGGCAGGGGGCGAAGTTATTTAAACTTCTGTTGAAATCGCCTCTCGTTTTATCATCTTTTGCGGTTATTTTGTTTTCAAAAATAAAAAGAGCCGCAAGCGGGGTAAAGGCAAAAGACCCGGGTGTATTCGTGATTAGTTTCGGCAATATAAATATGGGCGGAGCAGGGAAAACCCCCTTTTCCGCGGCGTCAGCCGAATTTCTATACGAAAAGGGCTTAAAACCCTGTATTATAACACGCGGATATAAAGGCGGCTTAAAAAAAAAGTCTATATAGCCGACTGGGAATATGAAATTCCTGTTTCTAAAGAAAAATTGCCGGACGAAACTATTCTTTTAATCGAAAAATTCAGATCTAAAGGGTCGCATATTCCGGTAATAGTATCTAAAAACAGGCTTTCTGCGGCAAAAATTTGTTTAAACAGCGACGAGATATATTATAATCTTGCCGAAAATTTTGCCGTCGGCATGGAGGACATAGACATTTCGGGGAAATGTGCATATAAAGACGTTCATAATGAATTCGAAAAAAATAAAAAAATCGCAATCTTAGACGACGGCTTCACCGCATTAAATATCAAAAAAAATATAAATATACTTATTATAGACGCTAATATCGACATTTTTATGCAGAACGTCCTTCCGGCAGGAATTTTAAGAGAGCCGCCGAGCGCTTTGAAATATGCAGACATTATCGTCGTCAATAAATGCAGACGGGAATTATTAAAAAGTAATTCGAGATTTAAAAACGATACCGATATAAAAATAAAAAAATATAATAAAAACTGTCCGATATTTTATTCTTATTATAATCCCGATAAACTTATATCCCGCCATAACGTTATGCCCTGCGCGGATTTAAAAGGCAAAAAAATAATAACCGTCAGCGCTATAGGAAACCCCGATTATTTTTACGAAAATTTAAAAAACTGCGGGGCGGAAGTAAGTTATAAAATGGAATTTCAAGACCATTACGAATATAACGAAAAAGATATAACCTGTATAAAAAACCTGCTTAATAAAAACGAAGGCTCTATTGTAATTACGACTTTAAAAGATTACGTGAAATTAAAAAAATTGAACGAATTTAATAACCCCGATATAATTGACAAAATTTATTATTTAGATTTTGAAATAATTATCGATAAATCATTTTTTGAACATATTTACGATAAAGCCAAATGAAAAAAAATAACGTCTTAGCGTATTCGGAATTTATTTTAGTATATTGTTTTTACGCGTTTTTGAATATTTTGCCCACAGAACTATCTTTAAAAATCGGCAGGATGCTGGGGATTATTTTTTATAAAATAGACAAAAAACACAGGAAACATACCCTAAATAATTTAAGAATCGCCTTTCCTAGCAAAAAGGATAAGGAATTAAACGATATTTCGATAAAATTTTATAAAAATCTTGGAATGATTTTTGTCGAAATTTTCAGGCTCGGCAAATATAACACAGGTAATATCGACGATTTTGTCGAATCTAATTTCGAGGAAATAAAAAACTTATACGGAAAGCAGGGGATACTTTTATTGACTGCTCATTTCGGAAACTGGGAGCTTTTGGCAAAAACTTTCGGACTCAAGGGTTACAAGGGAAACGTTTTAGCCAGACCGTTAGATAATCCTTATATAGAAAAAATATTATACAAATTAAGAACCGGAGGGGGGAACAAAGTTATTTATAACAGGGAAAACGCCGTAAAAAACATAATTTCCGCCCTGAACGAAAATGAAATCGTCGGGTTTCTGCCGGACGAAAACGCCTCAAAACGGATAGGGGTTTTCGTAGATTTTTTCGGCGTTAAAGCCTGCACTATGCCCGGTATGGCAAATATCGCCGCAAAAATGAAATTGCCGGTAATTCCGGCTTTTATAGTTAGAATTAACGACGAAACCGAAAGCAATTCCGCCGGAGGCATCGAAAACGACCGGAAGCGGGGAGGTTATGCAAGACACAAGCTGATAATAGAACCGCCTTTAGATATTAAATATACCGGCGACAGAAAAACAGATACCACGAATATTTTAAAAAAGTTCAACGAAAAAATAGAAGATATAATAAAACAATATCCCGAACAGTGGTTCTGGATACATAATAGATGGAAAACAAGACCGGATAATGAATAAAAAAAATAAATGCGTTTTTTTAGACAGAGACGGGGTCTTGATTAAAGATATAGGCTATTTAAAAAATCCCGAAGATATAATTATAATGCCGAACTCGATAGAATCCCTTAAAATTTTAAAAAAAAACGGATTTCTTCTTATAGTCGTAACTAATCAAGCGGGTATCGCAAAAGGTTTTTTTAATATTGACGACCTTGCGGCTGTAAATAATAGACTGCTTAAAATATACGAGGACGACGGAATTATAATCGACGATTTATATTTTTGTCCGCACCACGAGAACGGAACGGTCGAACCGTACAACATAAAATGCTCATGCAGAAAACCGGATACGGGAATGGTGCTAAAAGGCGTCGAAAGATTTAATATCGACATCGGTAAATCATATATGGTAGGCGATAAAGACAGCGACATCCTGCTTGCAATAAACTCCGGTTTAAAATCTTTTTATATAAGAAATTCTATGTATGACCACGACGAAAACATAATCCCCGATTTTTATGTTAAAGACTTAAAAGAAGCAACGGATATAATATTAAATTTAGAATAAAAGACGAACATTTAAAATAAATCCTTAGACAAAATTATCTCAATATTTTCTTATTAATCCGACAAGCTCGCCGATTATTTTTACCCTGTTTTCATCGAGAATTATCGGTTTAAAGGCAGGGTTTGAAGGCATAAGCTTAACCATGCCGCCATCGGTTTTGTAATATCTTTTTAGCGTCGCTTCGTAACCGTCGATAATAGCGGCTACAATCCTGCCGTTAGAAACCTCGCCGGTTTTCTTTAATATAATAATATCCTTATCGGTTATCATATCTTCGGACATAGAATCGCCCCTGACTTTAAGGGCAAATATATCGCCGGTGTTTTTACCGGCAAATCCTTCAGGCACGGCGACGGTTTCGTCTATCTGAACCGCTTCCACGGGATAGCCCGCTTGAATATATCCGTAAAGCGGGCAAGTGAAAAAATTTACTTCCTCTCATTTTTTAATCCGCTTAGTTTGAAAAAAGTGCCGGACGGTTGTATAATTAAATATACATCTTGCGATAGACCGGCATAAAAACACATCGGTATATCTTGATAGCAATATCTTAATAATATGGGATCTTAATAATTGGGGGTATCTTACTTATGAAAAACGAAAAAATAGCCGTTTACGGAATGACATGCGAACACTGCGTAAAAACTGTTACAAAAGCCGTATCTTCCCTCAAAGGGGTAGAATCCGTCAATGTAAGCCTTAAAGACAAGTATGCGGATGTAACATTCGACGAAGGATTAACCTCCATCCCCGCTATTAAAAAAGCCGTCGAGGAGGCGGGTTATGAAACTACAGAGGACGGCGGCGGAGAAGACAAGGAGGACCATCCTCCCCCCTTAACCGATAAAACAAATACCCACGCACAAAAAACGCAATATAAATTCAAAATAAGCAAAATGGACTGCGCTTCCTGCGCCGAAACCATCGTTGACACCGTAAAAAGAATACAAGGCGTTAAGGATGCGAGGCTTAACTTCGTCAATGAAACGCTTTATGTAGATTCGGATACAAACGCCCCCCTCGAAGGCGAAATAATTAAAATGATCGAATTTGCAGGATTCGGCGCCGAGCCGTTGGGCAAGGTAGGCGAATCCGGCCAATCCCTGCCGCAAAGTCCCCCAATCCAAGATAAAGCAGAAAAACACGGGGACATAAACATCCGATTTAAAATAGAAGGAATGCACTGCACAAACTGCGCCGGAACTATCGAAAAGGGAGTCGGTAAACTTAAAGGCGTGGATAAGATAACGGTAAACTTTGCGGGCGAAAGCGGCTTTGCCTCATACGACCCGTCTATTACATCAAAAGAGGAGATATTTAAAGCGGTTGTGGATAGCGGCTATACCCCTATAGACGAAGAAAAGGAAAGAAAAGCGGAAAAATCCGAAATCCAAAAAGAACGCCGCAGGACCCCCGAATGGAAAAAAGACCTTTATTGGCTCATATTTACATTTATTCTTACAATTCCCGTCGTTTTACTGACCTATAAAAATATGTTTGGAATGGCAAAAATTCCGGAAACCCCAAATGAACTTAATGTATTTATTTTATTTATCTTAGCCACGATAGTCCAGTTTACCGCCGGACTCACTTTTTACAGGGGCGCATATTATTCCCTCAGGAGCGGCTCCGCCAATATGGATGTTCTTGTCGCTTTGGGAATATCCGCCGCTTATTTTTACTCGGTTGCGGGGGTATTTTTAATCAGCGGAGAGTTATATTTCGATACCGCGGTATTGCTGATACTTTTTATAAGAACGGGAAAATTTTTGGAAAAAATATCAAAAGAAAGGGCGGCTTCGTCATTGAAAGCCCTTTTTAAACTTCAGCCTAACAGGGCGAATCTCGTGGATTCGGACGGCGGCATAAAAGAGGTCGATATAGCAGACGTCAAAGTCGGGGATATCCTTTTAATTAAAAAGGGCGGAAAAATTCCCGTTGACGGCGTCATAACTGAGGGGGAATCCTCTATTGACGAATCGATGCTTACGGGCGAACCGCTGCCGGTGGAAAAAAAGACCGGCGACGAGGTTAGCGGCGCTACTATAAATCAAGGACAAATCATAAAAATAAAGGCTTTGAAGGTCGGCAAAGACACCATATTATCCCAGATTGTCCGTTTAGTCGAAGACGCACAGGCGGACAAAGCCCCTATTCAGAGAATAGCCGATAAAGCGACGAACTATTTTGTTCCTATCGTCATTGCCATATCTCTCGTTAGTTTTTTTTCATGGATGTTTATTTTTCACGAAAGTTTCGTCTTCGCTTTATCCGCCGCTATAGCAGTTTTGGTAATAGCCTGCCCTTGCGCTATGGGGCTTGCTACTCCTATGGCTCTTATGGTAGGAAGCTCTATCGGACTCGAACAGGGAATACTTATCAAAAAATCATCGGCATTGGAAGAAATAGCGAGGATTAACGCAATAGTTTTCGATAAGACCGGCACTATTACATACGGAAAACCGGAGGTTGAAGATGTAGTATCCTTAGGCGGAACATCTAAAGATAAAATAATAACGATTGCGGCGGCGGGCGAAAAGTTTTCGTCTCATCCGATAGCTAAAGCCATAGTAGGTGAATATAGTAAATTAATGGAAACGCAAGGGGCAGATAAAACCGGATTAAATGAAACAGCGGTAGAAGTCAAAGATTATAAGGAGATAGGCGGATACGGCTTGAGTTTGCGTTACGGCGAATATAAAATCCTCATCGGCAAAAAGGGGTTGTTTGAAATTGAAAATCAAACGAGTCCGTCCGAAAAAATAGATTTAAGCGAATTTAATAAATTGGAAGAAAAATTTGCGGCTGAAGGAAAAACCGTCATAGGCGTATCCGAAGGCAATAAAATTATCGGAATAATAAATATAGCCGACAAAATTAAAGAAGATGCAAGAAAAACCGTAGAGAAATTTAAATCGATTAATATCACGCCGTATCTTTTGACCGGGGATAATATTAAATCGGCTTTGGAGGTTGCCGCTAAAGTCGGCATAGAAGCCAAAAATGTGATGGCAAATGTTTTGCCTCAGGATAAACTTAACGAAATAAAAAAGTTAAGGAACATGGGGCGAAAAGTCGCAATGACGGGGGACGGCATAAACGACGCGCCGGCTCTCGCAGCCGCAGACATAGGTATCGCCATAGGAAGCGGCACCGATGTTGCCAGAGAAACCGGCGATATAGTACTTGTTAAAAGCGACCTTAACGATGCCTATAAAAGCGTCCTTCTCGGCAAAAAAACTTTAAACAAAGTTAAGCAAAACCTCTTTTGGGCGTTTTTCTTCAACGGAGCAGGCATCCCGTTTGCGGCAGGAGTTTTTTACCACTTCACCGGCTGGCTGCTGCCTCCGGCAGCGGCGGGAGCGGCAATGGCGGTTTCCAGTATAACCGTATCGCTTAATTCGATTATGTTAAGGGGTTATTCAAAGCAAATGAAAAAATTATGAAATATCGAAACTTAAGGAGGCGCAAAATGAATAAAAATACATCCGGCGAATTCAATAATTACCTATCCGAAAGCGAGCTGAAAATACTCAATATGTATTTCGATGCCGCAAACTATTTAACGATAGGACAGATTTATTTAATGGATAACCCATTACTGATTGCCCCATTAAAACTCGAACACATAAAGCCCAGATTATTGGGACACTGGGGAACTTCGCCAGGACTTAATTTTATTTATGCGCATCTTAATAGAATTATTAAAAAATTTAATTTAAACTCTATATTCATAGCAGGTCCCGGTCACGGAGGACCTGCCGTTATTGCAAACACTTATATCGAAGGAACTTATACCGAATATTATCCAAGCGTCATGGAAAACACAGAAGGACTAAAAAAGCTTTTTAAAAGGTTTTCGACTCCAGGCGGCGTTGCAAGCCATGTTACTCCTTGGACGCCAGGTTCTATTCACGAAGGCGGTGAACTCGGCTATGCTCTTAGCCATGCCTATGGAGCCGCATTTGACAAACCAGACTTAACCGTTTTTTGCGTAATAGGCGATGGAGAAGCAGAAACCGGACCTATGGCGGCTTCGTGGCATATAAATAAGTTTTTAAACCCAGAAACAGACGGCATAGTTGTTCCTATTCTGCATTTAAACGGTTATAAAATAAGCAATCCTACTTTACTTGCGAGAATAAGCGAAGAAGAATTAATAAACCTTTTCAAAGGGTACGGCTATACACCTTATTTAGTAGAAGACGAACTGGTAGATTCCGCACATAATAAAATGGCTTTAGTTCTCGATAAAATTTCTAAAGAGATAAGCAAAATTAGAAACGAGTATAAAAACAATAAAACTTCGGAAGCTATAAGACCTCTTTATCCTATGATAATTTTAAAAACCCCCAAAGGCTGGACTTGCCCGAAAGAAATTGACGGGCTTAAACTTGAAGGATACTGGCGGGCGCATCAGGTTCCTATTACGGATTTTGAAGAAAAACCGGAACATATTAAAATTTTAGAAAACTGGATGAAATCATACAAACCGGAAAAATTATTCGACGAGAACGGTTCGTTAATCCAGGAAATTAAAGAATTCCCTCCTAAAAATGAAAAAAGAATGAGCGCAAATCCCGTCGCAAACGGCGGACTTTTTACTAAAGACCTTATTCTTCCGAACTTTACCGATTACGCGGAAAAAGTCGAAAAACCGGCAGTCGTTTACGGAAAGGCAACGACGACCTTAGGATATTATTTACGCGATATTGTTAAAAACAATCCCCATAATTTCAGAATTTTCAGCCCGGACGAACATAATTCTAACAGACTTAACGCTGTTTTCGAAACTACCGAAAGACAGTGGTGGGGCGATATTTTCGACTTTGACGATCATCTGGCGCATAGCGGAAGGGTTATCGAGATACTCAGCGAACATACTTGCGAAGGCCTGCTCGAAGGGTATCTTTTGACAGGAAGGCACGGATTTTTTTCATGTTACGAAGCGTTTATCCATATAATAGACTCGATGTTCAATCAGCATGCAAAGTGGCTGAAAGAAGCGGATGAAGTAGAATGGCGAAGACCGATTCCGTCACTCAATTATCTCCTTACTTCTCACGTCTGGCGGCAGGACCACAACGGATTTTCTCATCAAGACCCCGGCTTTATAGACCATGTAATAACAAAAAAACCAAAATATATAAGAATTTATCTTCCACCCGATACAAATACCCTCCTCGTAACGGCAGACAAATGTTTTAGAAGCAAAAATAGGATTAACGTTATTATAGCGGGGAAGCAGGAAGAACTTCAGTGGTATGATATGGATTCGGCGGTTAAAATTTGCGATAAAGGTTTGGGGATTATGGACTTTGCAAGCAACGATAAAGGGGAAGAACCCGACATCGTTATGGCATGCGCCGGAGACGTTCCTACGTTAGAGACGCTTGCGGCAGTTTCTATTTTAAATAATTTGATACCGGAACTTAAAATAAGGGTCGTCAACGTAATAGATTTAATGACGTTAACCCCCCATGAAGAACACCCTGACGGTTTAACCGATAAAGAATTCGACACGATTTTTACGGAAAACAAACCTATGGTTTTTGCTTTTCACGGCTATCCATGGCTGATACACAGGCTCTGTTATAGGCGTAAAAACCACCCCAACCTTCACGTCCGCGGTTACAAAGAGGAAGGGACGACAACTACGCCTTTCGATATGGCGGTTAGAAACGATTTAGACAGGTTCCATCTCGTTATGGATGCCGCGGAAAGAGTGGAATCTCTTAAATATAAGGCGGCATACATCAAGCAAGAAATGGAGGGGAAATTAATTGAACATAAAGGATACATTCTAAAATACGACGACGACATGCCGGAGATTAAAAACTGGAAATGGTAAAATTATATTAATATGTCTTATTAAGCGCTTCGTAAAACGATAAAACAGATTTGCCGTGCGCTTTTTCGGTAATGAGTTTATAGGTCGGATATTCCGACGATAATACTTCCCGCTTATCGTGCTGAACTATTATATTGCTTTTACCTGCGGAACATCTTGTAATTTCATTAATTGTTTTCTCGCAAAGCCCTGAGCCGTAAGGCGGGTCGATAAATATATAATCCGGTTTATATTCGTTTAAGACTCCGTTTTCTAATGCCCTTAAGACGTCTTTTTTTATTATTTTGACTTTTTCTTCGATGCCGAAGCGTTTAGACAAGTTAATGATTATAGATATTAATTCAGGCGAGGTTTCTACGAAAATACAGAAAGCCGCCCCCCTCGAAATTGCCTCGAAGCCGACGTTGCCCGTCCCGGCATATAGATCGCAAAAAACTCCGCCTTCTATATCTTTTCCGATAACGTTAAATAGGACTCCTTTTAAAAAATCCGAAGACGGGGATACGTTTTTTATATCGAATACGTTAGGTATTTTTCTGCCCTTTAACGAACCGGTTATGATACGCATAAAAATTTAACTAATTAATTAATCTCCTAAATCTTCCAGCTTTTTTTTGTCGAGAATAATAATATCTCTTTTGTCTAATTTAATAATATTTTGGGAGGCAAAATCTTTTAAGGCGCGGGAAACGACTTCTCTTGCCGTTCCCGCTATATCGGCGATTATTTTTTGGCTCAGCTTTTTACCTTCAAATAAAAGAAGTATTTTTGCAATTCTTTCCTGAGTATGTTTCAGCGAAAGATCTTCTATGGTATTTGTAAGATACCTTAATTTTTCCGCCATACTTCTTATTATGTTCAACGATACTTCCGGATGTTTATAAATCAATCCTATCATACTTTCACGCGATAATAAATATAACTTAACGTCGGTTACGGCATCGGCGGAAGCCGGATTAACGTCTTTTACGAATACCGTAACGTCGTTAAACGAATCTCCCGGATAAATAAGTTTAAGAATCTGCTCCCTGCCGTCTTTAGAAGATTTATAAACCTTGACCGTTCCTTCGGCAACAAAATATATACCTTTAGATTTATCGCCTTCTATGAAAATATTCTCGTCTGCTTTGTAAATCTCTTCTTTAAAAAGAGCCTTTATCTCATTTAAAATATCGCCGCTTAAAGTTCTGAAATAATCCAGCATCTTAATATTTTCCATAAAACGGATAATCCCCTGTGAATTTATATAAAATAAATTATTTATATATTTTTATATATTATATTATAAAATTATTCAAATATGTAAAGTATAAAATCATATTCTGAAATTACGATATTTATGTTATAATTAAAATAGGATATATATTTTCAAGGAGGTAAAAAATTAAAATGCCTATCAGGGAATACAAATGCAAAGATTGCGGAAACTACATCGAAGTAATTCAGGGAATCAATGAAAAGCCGCTCGAAAAATGCGAGAAATGCGGCGGAAAATTAGAAAAACTTATTTCTAACTCAAGTTTCGTCTTAAAAGGTTCGGGGTGGTATAAAACTGATTATGCAAGTTCCGGTGGTTCCGGGAGCAGCAATAAGGCAAAAAAGCCCAAGGACGAAAATAAAGCGGAGACGACGCCTGCCCCTGCATGTTCCTGCACCGGCGGCGGCTGTGGACATTAGTTTTGAATTTAAAACAAAAATATCAGATTTCGATATAAGTTTAGAAATAAATGCTTCCGAAAAACATATCGAAAGGATAGAAATTACAAGCGGCAAGCAGATAAATGATAAACCGGGTGTGGCGCGGTTATCCAAAAACGATTTAAACCGCCTGCCGCACCTTTATAAATTAATAAATCTTTTAGACGACTACTTTTCAGGTAAAATCGTCGATTTTATCGAACTTCCTATAAACTTTTCTTTTTATCCGGATTTTTCCGGTAAAATTCTAAAAACGCTGAGAAATATAAAATACGGCGAAACCTTATCCTATAAAGAACTTGCGGTAAAAACGGGATATAACGAAAAATACTCGAGAGCCTGCGCAACCGCTTTATCCATAAATAAAACGCCGATTATTCTTCCCTGTCACAGAATAACAGCCTCCGGCGGCAAATTAGGCGGCTGGTCCGGTGGAGGAGGCATAAAATTGAAGGCGGCTCTGCTTTCTCTCGAACAAAATAACTTCAGTTAATCGCATAAAGCCCTTCTTCAGCCGTTCTTATCTTTTCCGCAAGCCTCACCGGCAGAACAAATATCTTTCCGTCACCGTAATGACCTGTTTTATTTACCTTTATTAGAATTTTTACGACTTCGTCCAAATCGTTTTCTTTAACAGCCAACGATAACATTCTTTTGGGCAAAAAACTATAATCGTTATCGGCTATATCTGCTCTGTTAGCAATCAGATTTAACCCCGGGTCAAGTTCGTTTGCAAGCCCTCCGCGTCCTTTTTGTCTTCCTCTTCCGTGAACCGAATAAAAGGTCATCTGGCTAAAACCTTCTTTATCTAATGCATCTTTTGTTTCTTGAATTTTATGTCTTCTTATTATAGCAATAATCTCTACAATATTTTCTTCGAATTTAGATTCCATAAAAACCTCGTTAATATGAATTTAACATAAATAAATTAATGTATAATAAATAATATTATAAGCCTTCGGCGCCTGTTCTTACCGTGTAGGTCTTTGAAACCGGCACGACAAATATCTTGCCGTCGCCTATATGCCCGGTTACCGCATTTTCCTGAATAATATCGCACACTCTGTTTGCATCTTCTTTATTCACTACAATCATCAGTTCAAGTTTCGGCAGTTCGTCGTAAACTACTTCGCCGACTTTAATCCCCTTTTGTTTTCCCCTCCCGAAAACATGCATCTTCGTAACCGAAACAAAACCGCTTTCTTCAAGCGCCTTAAGCACGTCTTTTTCTTTTTCAGGTCTTATAATCGCCCTCACCATTTCCATAAATAATCTCCTTTTATTATTGGTTTTTTATGAATCCGTTAAAATAATCGCTTTTGCAATTTCCTCTATGGGACGCCCGCTGTTCATACTCAGCTTTTGCAACCTGCGATGCGCTTCTCTTTCTGAAATTCCTTCTTTTTCTATGAGTATATTTTTTGCTTTTCCGATTAACTTTCTTTCCTCGATATATAGTTTTAAAGTTTCATTTTCTTCTTTTATATCACGAAATTTTTTAAAATTTTCTATCGCAATTATCGTCTGCGCTAAAATTTCATTCTTTTTGGCAGGCTTTATTATATAAGAGAAAGCTCCGGACTCCTTTAAATCTTCCATATACTTATCGTAATCTTTTACGTCTCCGGTTCCGGCAGTTAAAAAAATAACCGGAACGGGGATCTTCTCCACAATTTTTCTACAAGCCGTAATCCCGTCCATCGACGGCATCTTTATATCCATAAAGATAATATCCGGCTTAAACTCTTCCGCCGCTATGACTGCCGCCGCTCCATTGTCTGCTTCGTATATATTGGCGGTAACGGAATTTAAAATAAGTTTAAGCTCTTCCCTTCTTTCCTTCAAATCATCTACGACTAAAACTTTTATGTTTAAATTTAAACCTTTCTCTTCTTCCATAGTTTATAAATAAGCAATATTTGTGCCATCTATGGTTTCCCTTCCTTTTCCGCTTTCTTTAATAATAATTTTTTTCAGCCATGGAGGCGGATTTTTGGATAATACCGCTTTAAGTTCTTTCATAACTTCTTCTATTTTATCGTTCGGTTTAGATTTGACGGGATGGATGCCGCACTTAATCACTTTGGCGGCTGCCGTTCCGCCGATGCTTTCTACAAAGATAATTCTTAAATCTTTTAAGCCTTCGATTTTCTTGTCTATTTTATCAAGTTCTTCCATTTCTTCTTCAAAATGCCTATTCTCCAAAAAATTAAATCCGTCCTGATTAATTTCATATACTGCAAAATTTTTAGCCCATCCAAAGTGGTCATTGATTAAAATATTATCACTTGTCGCAAAACCTACTTTCATTTCGACCTCCTTCTTAATTTTTATTTATGGGGACAGACTTAAGTCTGTCCCCATTTTGCATTAAACTTAAAACCGTTATTCTTTATTAAGTAAATTTGCGCTTTCAAAAACAAGATTGACCGCCCCGTCGTAAAGTATGTAATGCTTAAAATTATGCCCTATTTCGTCTATTATCGGAAACCCCGCCTTAAGCAAAGGTACCCCGGAACTTTCCGCATAAAATTTTGCGTTGGAATTTGAAGCTA
The DNA here is from genome assembly GCA_021800745.1 of bacterium. The sequence continues at coordinate 49,122 of JAJYYS010000001.1, read as the reverse complement.
TCATATCGACGTTCCCGCAGGCAGCAAGCATATCCAAATCGCCTTCGCGCAAATTTAAAAATCTATATTTAATGTCGTCTATAACCTTCGTCGATATTCCTAACTTTAAGTTTGCTCCGATTTCAGAATAAATCACGGAGAAGGAGTCTAAAAGATCTACGCCGAGAGCCAGCGCAATATCTTTTCCCGAAAAATAAAAATGCGCATCTAAATATGCGTCCATAAGCTGTCTTCTCTGCCTTTTATATTTTTCCGGAATTTCTCTGCCCGTCGTTTTAGAAAGAAGATTAAAAAATTTATCGCTGTTCTTCAGACCGCATATATTCGGAAAGTAATACGTCTTTAATCCCGTCAGCCCTTCGATGTTTTTTGAAACGTCTTTAAGGCTCGAGCCTATTATTAAATTAAATTTACCGCTATGAATATCCCTTAAATCTTTTACGTCCAACCCGCCCGACGTGGTTTGCAGATACCCCATTTCGTCCAGATGACCGTCTAACGACAAACCTAAATCCGGTATAAAAATAGGCTTTAAGTCAAAATATTCTAAGGCTTCGCGAAGTTCCAAAAAATCCTGCGGGGTAAACGAAGATGGACAAAAGACGTTTACGCTGTTTGTCTTTTTATTCGATTTTTTAAGCGGTTTCTCTGTTTCTTTTAATGCTTCGTTTAACAGCGACAACATTGCCGCAATATAGCCCTCTTCAAAACCGCCTTTATAATCCGGAGTGCCTGCATATATCACTTTCGCAAAAGCGGCACCCTGTCCGTCTTTAAAATCTTTAACGATACCGGCGATATCTTCTCCGTTTGTTTCGGTAAGACCCGATGATGCAACCCCGATAAAATCGGGCTTCATCTTTTCGTAAACGTTTTTAATTCCGGATATTAAAAAGTCCTTTCCGCCCAGTATTGCCCCCGATTCGTTTAAAGCGGTGGTAACTATAGGAATATTTTCGCGAAAATGCTTCGTCAGCGTCACTTTGTCGAAACTTGCGCAGCCGACGGCTCCGTGCATAAGGACGACCGCATTCTTCAGTCCCAGAAAAAAAACCGCCGCACCCAGCGAAGAACTTGTTTTTAAAGGATTAATCTCAATATTTTTAATTAGATTCATCATAAATTTATATTGATTCTTTTAATAATTTAAATAACGGATTTTTAATTTCGGAATATATCCGTTGAGCCAAAAATTCTATGCCTTCGTAAGAGGTATAAGGCTCTAATCTTTCCTGATTTACGTCTAAAAAAGGAATGAGGGATTTTATTGCCGTATATTGATTTCTTCCGCCGGCAAGTATGACGTCGGCTTTATTTTCCCTCGCTATCTTAATAAGATTGACGGGATTGCCGTTGTCAAGCATTATTATATTTCCGTTTTCGTCGAATTCCTTTATTCTTAATTTATCTTCATCCGTGCTTTTTTTAATCCCCGTGGCAATAACCCTCAAACCCAAGTCGTTCAGGGCGGAAATCAGAGACCAGCTCTTAACCCCTCCGGTATATAAAAGAACGCTTTTACCGGTTAAAAATTTCTTGTACTTATAAGTTTTTTCTTCGGTATCTTTAGTCATAATTTTAATATAATCTTTTGCCCTTTTAATAAGCGCCATATTACCGATAGAATTTACTATATCTATAACCGCCTTATTAGTCGAAGTCATCCCGAAAAACGATTCCTCGATATACGGAATCCCGAATTTTTCTTTCATTTTTCTTGCTAAATATACTAATGCTTTAGAGCATATTACGACGTTAAGTTCGGCTTTATGGGAATACATTATTTCTTCTACGGTAGAATCGCCGGTGATTGTTGAAAGAACATTTATTCCTATAGCTTTTAACGCCTTTTTTATTAGAAAAAGCTCCCCTTTAATATTATATTCGCCGATTAAATTAATATTAAAATCGCCCAGCAAATCTATTAGCGGCTCTTTTTTTCCTATAATGTGCGTAAAAAGAGCGTCGCCCGCAATTTTATTTCCCAGATTCTTATTTCCCGAAAATCCCTGCGAAAAAACCGGAACGACCGGAATTTTAAGTTTAACGGCAAGTTCTTTTGAAACCCCCTCTATATCTTCGCCCGTCAGCGCCGGTACGCAGGTGTTGTAAACGAATATTCCTTTCGGTTTAAATCTGTTATAAACATAAATTATTCCGCGTCTTAATTTATCTTCCGACCCGAAAATCAGGTCGTTTTCGTTCATTGCGGTAGTAAAACCGTACATATAATATTCTTTGCCGCCGACGGCTTTTGAAGTTCTTTGGTTATAGCTGTTGCCGAGACAGTTAATAGGCGCGTGAACTATATTTAATGCGTCTTTTATAGGGCTTAAAACTATATATGCCCCGTCAAGCGCGCATCCGCCGGTGGAAGAACCGGGTGCCGCAGTCTTACAGGCTTTTTTCTCCTTTGCGACGCCGTTATGTTCGCAAGTCGGTTCATCGAAATATTCTTCTTTAACCGCTATGCCCATTTTATTTTACCTCCTTTTCCTATTTTATCTTAAAAGTTCGAAATGAGCATCGTCCGACGTGTCGTCAAGAATATCGAGAAACTTATTTACAATCCATGTAGTAAGATTGACGATGCCGGTATAGCCGTAAAGCGGATAGCGGTGAATATTAACTCTATCGAATATTGGATAACCTATTCTGATATGCGGGATACCTGCATCCCTTGCGGCAAATTTGCCGTGCGACGGACCTATAAGCATATCCGCCTTATCGGTCATTAATAACGACCGCAAATGCCATAAATCCTTATCTATATAAACATTACCCTCGTTTACCGAATACTTCTCAAACAAATCTTCTATTTCTTTTTTAAACTCTTCGTTTCCGTTAGAACATAAAACATATTTTGGGATACCTCCCATTTCAAGAAGATAGCTCGTAAGCCCGACCAGCATATCGGGATCGCCGAATATAGCAAATTTTTTTCCGTGTATATACTGCTGGGCGTCCGTCATACAGTCTATAGCCCTGCCCCTTTCGTCCTCAAGTTCTTTCGGAATTTCAAGCTCCGATATTTCGGATACCGTCATTAAAAAATCGTCGGTATAATTTATGCCTATAGGACCCGAGACGACTTTGACGTCCTGTCCTAATTTTTCGGATAAAGCCGCAACCGTTTTTTTAGTCGAATATCTCTGCAAAGCAATAGTTGCTTTATTATTTAAGCAAGTCTTTACGTCTTCTAATTTTGTAGCGCCGTCGGGATAAAGCTTATACTCGCCGTTTAAAGGATAATCGAGAGTATTGGAATAATCCGCGAGAACGAGGGATTTTGCCCCGAATATTTTTAAAATCCTTTTAATTTCATTAATATTGCCTATAGTAGTATCAAAACCGGGAATTATATTTATAATATCGGTTTTTTCTTTTTCCGGCGTCGGTTTTTCCGCAAGACTTTCTATTATTGCAATAAGCATATTATCGTAACCTTCTAACTGTGAACCTACAAAACTAGGAGTATTTGCATAAGGCGCTAAAATATCTTCGGGAAGACGTCCCTTTTCCCTTGCGTTTCCCACTATAGAAGCCAGATCGTCTCCTATTATTTCGGACATACAGGTCGTCGATACCGCAAACATCTTTGGCTTGTAAAGATCAGTGGCGTTTTTAAATCCTTCTAACGCATTTGCCTGTCCGCCGAAAACCGCTCCGTCCTCGGTGAGCGAAGTGCTTACCGCGGCAATAGGCTCCCTGAAATGCCGCGACAGGCTATTCCTGTAATACGCGACGCACCCGTGTGAACCGTGAACGAACGGCATCGTATTTTCGAACCCGGCGGCGCATAATACCGCTCCAAGCGGCTGGCAGGCTCTTTCCGGATTTATAACGATAGCTTTTCTGTTAAAGTTTTTCTCTTTATATTCCTCCGTATTCATCCACTCTTTTATCTTTTTGACTTCTTCTTTTTCCATAATATAAAACCTCCCTTTATGGGGACAGACTTAAGTCTGTCCCCGTTTTTAATATAAATCCATCCCCTGTAGTTTTTGCATTTTTACTTTTTCCAGCGCGGTTTAATTAATTTCCATGTCGGGCTGTTTATTGCCAAATCCATATCCCTTGCAAATATTTCAAATCCGTCGTAACCGTGATAAGGCCCCGAATAATCCCAAGAATGCATCTGCCTGAACGGTATCCCCATCTTCTGGAAAACATATTTTTCTTTTATGCCGGAAGCGACTAAATCCGGTTTAAGCCTGTTCGCAAGCTCGACTAATTCATATTCGTTCATATCGTCTGCAATTATTGCACCGTTTTCCAGTTCTTTCGTAGTTCTTTCATAATCGTCGTTATGCGCGAACTCATAAGCCGTGGCTACCACCTTCATCCCCAAATCCTCGTAAGCGCCTACTATATGCCTCGGTCTCAAACCGCCGACCAGCATAATTACTTTTTTGCCTTCGAGTCTTGGACGATATTTATCTATGACTTCCTGCATTTTAGGCTCATAAAACTCTATTAACTTTTCGGCTTTTTCCTGAATATTTTCATCAAACAGTTTAGCTATTTTTTTTATGCTTTCTTTTATTTTAGTCGGACCAAAAAAGTTATATTCTACCCAAGGAATTCCGTATTTTTCTTCGAAGTGCGTAGCAATATAGTTCATCGACCTGTAACAGTGAAGCAGAAGATAATTAACGCCGTGCGTTATCTTCATATCCTCTATAGAGCCGTCGCCCGACCAATGGGCTACGACGTTAAGCCCCATTTCTTTAAAAATTTTCATCGACGACCAAACGTCTCCGCCTATATTATAGTCGCCGAGTATTGCAACGTCGTAAGGAGTTTTTTTGCTTTCGTCTAATTTTCCGGTTCCCACGACAAAATCCCTTATCGAATCATTTGCTATATGATGTCCCAGCGACTGGCTAACGCCCCTAAACCCCTCGCATCTTACCGGAATAACCGGAATACCTATTTCGTCCGTCATCTTTTTTGCAACCGCTTCTATATCGTCTCCAATGAGCCCTATTGGACATTCCGATTCTATAACTATACCCTTTGCCGTCGGAAAAAGTTCATGCAGTTCTTTAATAGCCAATTCCAATTTCTTGTCCCCGCCAAACACTATATCTCTCTCTTTAAAATCCGTCGTAAATTGAAAAGGAACAAAATTTTCGACTGCGGACTCGCCCGCGGCCAAATTTCTTCTCGTTCCCCAACTGTAATGTCCGCAGCCTATCGGACCGTGACTTATATTTATTACATCCTTAACCGGTCCCCAGACGACGCCTTTAGAACCTGCATAAGCGCATCCACGCGGGGTCATAACGCCGGGAAGAGATTTAACGTTTGATTTTGCTACGCAGCTTCCGCAGGTTTCTTTGTTATTTACTCCGATGTGCTCTTTCCTGTTTTTCTTTGCCTTTTCCGAATAAATGCTTATAACTTCTTCTATTAATCCTTCTTTTTCTTTAAAATCTACCGCCATTTTTTTATACCTCTTTTTTTGTTATTTTATTTTTAATTTTTAACGAGCGGCGAAAATTTATGCAGATGCATTGTTTTGTTTTTAGGACATACCTTTTCGCAGCAGGTATCGCCTATGCAGTTATCTAAACTTTCAATCCTGACGATCATCTTATCCCCGTCGTCTTCGAACATATATACCCCACCGGGACAGACTTTAATACATCTTCCGCAGGATATGCAATTTTCATAGTCGAATTCTATAAGAAAGTGCGGAACCCATTTACCGCCGGAACGACGGGGCGCATTTACGTAATTATCTACTTCGCCGGAAAAACCGTCCATAATACTCATCGTTATCTTCCTCCTTATTGACAATATTAACAATTTTTAGATATTCTTATTTTTAAATCGAGTCCGTCCGATTCTATGTCTGAAAATCCGCTTAAACCGGCTTCTAACAAATACTTTTTATATTCCCCTATATCTAAAGAGCAGTTCAATTTACGCCTTAGCGATTTTACTTTTTGAGGGTTCATATTCTTTGTAAGCATAATGAATTCATCTTCCTCAATATATTTCCTAAACTCGTATATAAAAATTTCTCCGCCGTGGTTCAGCACTCTATACATTTCTTTTAAAGAGTTCAACTTATCTTCTAAGCATTTAAAAGTTCCCTTCAGTATAATCAAATCAAATTTAAAATTACCGAAGGGAAGATTAACGCTGTCGGCAATCATATATTTAAGCTTTGGCTCATAATAATTCAAATAATCGGGCTCATTATTAAACATTCTTATCGACTTGCTATCGAACTCAAATTCAGAATGGAAAACATGATTATTTATTAATTTTTTGTTAATAACCTTATTTGCATGGTTTATCATCGTAACGGATTTATCGACGCCGAAAACATAGGAGCCGGGTAAAATTCCGCTTATTCTTCTTGCAATATAGCCTGGACCGCACCCGAGATCTAAAATGCTTTTAGGCAAATAAGAAATATTATTTAAAATTTTATCCACAAACGGCGCATAGTCTTCTTCCATTTTAATTTTGGTATCGCTCGTAGCTATATAAAGTTCTTCATCCTGAGAAAAGCTGAGGCTTTTAGATAACTTACACCCTAATATTGCATCTTCTTGCATTCGCATCCCGATTCCTCCTCTTTACTCTTTAATTTTTTGCTTAAATCTTCGCCCAAAAGCCCTGCGGCATCCGATCGACACTGCCTGCAATGCTCCATTATGTTTATGCCTTCTATATCTTTAGTTATGCGGATGACGTCTTTCCTGCCCGCCCCCTTAACGCCTGTTTTATAAAAATAAGATTTCTCGGCGGGTATCATAGGCATAACGTTAAATAGATATACGCCGAGTTTTTTTACCTTTTCGGAAATATCTTTTATATGAAAATCGTTGATGCCGGGTATAAGAACGGTATTTATTTTTATCGTAAATCCCTTTTTTACCGCATTTTCTATGCTTCTTATTTGACCGTCCAATAATATTCCGGCAGCATCTTTTTCCGTATAAACAATACCTTTATAGTTTATATATCTATAAATTTTTTGGGCTATAGATAAATCTACCGCATTAAGCGTTACGGTTATAAAGTTTACTCCTCTATCCTTAAGTTCCTCTAAATTTTCGGCTAAATTAAGACCGTTCGTGCTCATACATAATATAATTTCAGGAAACTCTTTTTTAACAAGTTCAAATGTTTTCATCGTATTGCTCGGTTCCGCCAAGCTGTCGCCCGGACCGGCAACGGCGGCTACGCTTATATCGTTAAAAAATCTTTTTACCTCGTATATCCTATCTACCGCATCTTCCGGCGAGAGCAGGCTCGATGTTACGCCAGGCCTCGATTCGTTTGGGCAATCGTAATCCCTGTGGCAGTAGTTGCAGGAAATATTACATAATTTGGCAACCGGCAAATGAACCCTTCCGTAATGCTTCGAAACTTCTTTGTTAAAGCAGGGGTGTTTTTCAATGCCTGCCCTTAAATCTGCCGTATTTATATTATTCATATTTAGCCACCTTAAAATTAAACAGCCGCGCTTTTCCCGTCGGTTGTCCTTTCGTACTCCTGCAGAAAACCAAATTCCATCATATGATCTTCCAGTTCCTGCATCGTCATAGGCGTAGGTATGACAAACAATTCGTTTTCCTCGATATTTTTTGCCAATTCCCTGTAAACGTCCGCCTGCCCGCAATCTTTATCGTATTCTATGACTGTTTTTTTCTTAATCTCCGCTCTCTGAACTACGTTATCCCTTGGGATAAACTGTATCATCTGCGTTCCCAATTTTTTTGCAAACGCCTCTACCATTTCCCTTTCGTTATCGACGTTTCTGGAGTTGCAGATAAGTCCGCCTATGCGCACGCCGCCTGATTGCGCATATTTAAGAACCCCTTTGCAAATATTGTTTGCGGCGTAAAGCGCCATAAGCTCCCCTGAACAAACGACGTATATTTCTTTTGCATAGCCTTCTCTTATAGGCATTGCAAACCCCCCGCAGACGACGTCGCCCAGAACGTCGTAGAACACGTAATTAAGTTCTTTTTCATAAGAACCCAGCTGTTCGAGAGTGGTAATAGAAGTTATAATACCCCTTCCCGCGCATCCGACTCCCGGTTCCGGTCCGCCGGACTCGACGCATCTTACGCCGCCGAATCCAATCCTAAAAACATCTTCTTCCGTAACGTTTTCCTGCCCTACTTCTTTAACGGAATTCAGAACCGTTTCCTGACCTTTTCCGCCTAAAAGCAGTCTCGTGGAATCCGCCTTAGGATCGCATCCTACAAGCATTATTTTGTTTCCGCGTTCCGCAAGCGCCGCTAAGGTATTTTGAGTAGTAGTGGATTTTCCGATTCCGCCTTTCCCGTAAATTGCTACCTGTCTCATTTCTTTGACCTCCGAATAAATTGTTTTATTTATTAACAAAAATAAAAAAACGCCGCAACTAAAGAGATTAAAGACAAAAACAATGTCCTGAAATCTCTCTAATTGCGGCGTCATCGCCCCAAGCGCCCAATTGCGCCTTTTATAAAATCTTTTTCATTTTCATAATTGCAATTTCTATGCCATAACTTTCATACCGTAAATAATGATAAGTAATAAGAGAAAAGGGATAAAAGAATTAATTATCAAATTAATTTGCTTAATATATAATCACATTTGATTAAATAAACGGCAAACTCTGTAAATTTCAATAAGATTTATCAAACATAAAGAGATGGCATAAATTATGCTTTTCTAAATATTTATGTCCAACATAAATAATATAATTATAAACGATACGACGTTAAGAGACGGCGAACAGACGGCGGGAGTAGTATTTTCGGCAGCCGAAAAACTGCTGATCGCCAAAATGCTTGATGAAATAGGCGTGGATGAAATAGAGGCAGGGGTTCCCGCAATGGGAGGAAACGAAAAAAATGGGGTTAAAAAGATTAATGAATCCGGTCTTAAAGCAAAAATAGTCGGCTGGAACAGGGCAAAAAAAGAAGACATTTATGCATCTTTAGATATCGGACTTAAATTTATTCATGTATCTGTCCCGGTATCTAAAATTCAGATCGAATATAAGCTCAAAAAAGATTTTAGATATATCAGAATTAACCTCATAAAAATATTGAAGGAATTAAATAAAGAGGGAGTAAAATATTCCGTCGGGGGCGAGGACTCCTCAAGGGCGGATTTGGAATCCGTTGCCGAGATTATTAAAATTGCGGAAGGTGAAGGAGCATACAAATTCCGCTATTCCGATACGGTAGGCGTATTAAACCCGTTAAAAATCTACGAAAATGTAAAAAAAATAAAAAAAGTCGGAAAATTTAAAAATATAATACTTGAAATTCATACCCACAACGACTTTGGAATGGCTTCGGCTAATTCGGTTGCCGCCCTGAAGGCGGGCGCGGATTCTTTATCCGGCAGTATTTCGGGCATTGGAGAAAGAGCCGGAAACTGCGCATTAGAAGAAGTAGTTGCATATTTTAATTTCATTGAAAATCAAAAAATTAAATTCGATTTCATAAAAGCAAAAAATCTGGCAAAATTTATAGCAAAAATCACAAAAAGACGGATTCCGGTATCTAAACCGATATTCGGCAAAAATATTTTTTATCATGAAGCCGGAATTCATACCGACGGAATATTAAAAAATCCTATTAATTATGAAGCCTATCCTCCGGAATTCGCAGGAGCGAAAAGAAAACTTTTGGTCGGAAAACACGGCGGTTCTGCGGCAATAAAGTATAAACTCGGTAAAATGGGGCGGCAAATAACCGAGGAAGAGGCGGGAAAAATGCTTGCCGCCGTAAAAGCGGAATCTATTCGGTTAAAAAGATGCCTTTCGGATAAAGAATTATTATCTATATATCAAAATTTGTAAATTTTATATAAAAATCTTATAATTTATCTTTATGAATAATAAAGATAAAATGCGATTCAAAGAAACTTTCGTCCGGTATATAGAAGAAAAAGGTATGCGCCATACAAAACAAAGGGAAGCGATAGTCGATGCTTTCTTTTCTGCAGGCAGGCATATTACCGCAGAAGAACTTTTTAACGCCGTAAAGGGAAAAAATCCTGAGATCGGTTATGCAACGGTGCAGAGAAATCTTAATTTATTATGCGAAAGCGGTTTGACGGAAGAAATAAAGATAGGTAAGCAAAAGACCAGATATGAGCAGAAATACGGCAGCAGGCACCATGACCATCTTATATGCATAAAATGCGGACGGCTCATAGAAGTCAACGACGAAAAAATAGAAAAACTACAGGACAAGCTTGCTAAGGCAAATAATTTTATTCCTATAAAACATAAATTGGAAATATACGGAATTTGCAGCGCTTGCGGCAAATCGTGAAACGCCCCTGCCTCGTCTTTTATGCCCTTACCGGCTGTTTAAATTTTAATGAAAAAACCTTTGACATACGGAAAATTTTTTAATAATATAACGATAATGATTTTTATTATCATTAATCTAAGTATAATATAAAAGCGAATTTATGAAAAATCCCGAAGAAGAAAATTCTGCCGGAGCAAAAAACAGGCGCAGACGCGGACATCGCAAAGGGGGCAGGTTTCCTGTATTCAATAAAAGGTCTCTATATAAAGGACTTCATTTTTTTAAGGTATTAGGTCCCGGCTTCGTAGTTATGATTGCCGATATGGATGCAGGTTCCGTTACGACGGCAGGCGTTTCCGGAGCGCAATGGGGATATAAACTGATACCTCTTCAGATACTTTTAATACCCATCTTATATTTAATACAGTCTATGACTTCGAGGCTCGGCTGCGTTACCAGAAAAGGGCACGGGGAACTTATAAAAGAATATTACGGTAGCAAATGGGCGGCGTTTACTACTCTTACGCTATTTCTCGTCGTATTTTCGGCGCTTATTACGGAATTTTCCGGCATTGCGGCAAGCGGTGAAATATTCGGAATTCCTAAAGTTTTTAGCGTAGGCATAAGTTTTCTAATCCTGCTGTTTGTCGTATTTACGGGAAGCTACCGAAGGGCGGAAACTATCGCTCTAATATTTTCTCTTACCGGATTTGTTTTTATTCCCGCGGCTATAGTTGCGCATCCCGACATACACGAGCTTGTGTTTAAAGGATTGTTCGGCTCTCAGCCTCTTGGAAACAAAGATTATATATGGCTTATTGCGGCAAACGCCGGAGCGGTTATAATGCCTTGGATGATTTACTACCAGCAGAGCGCAACCGTCGATAAAAATTTATGTAAAAAAGACGTAAAACTGGCTGAAACGGACACGCTTATCGGCAGTATCGCTACTCAGGTTCTTATGATAGCGGTTATTGTCATGACGGGAGCGACTCTTTATAAAGCGCATATTATTCCATCGTCGGCAAAGGCAATCGGGGAATCTTTAATACCTTTAGCCGGAAAATATGCGGGGGCTTTGTTTGCCGTGGGTCTTTACAGTTCAAGCCTTCTTGCGGCTTTCGTAGTGTCTATGGCATTTACGTGGGCGGCGGGGGAAACATGGGGATACAAGCACAGTTTGAATCATCGTTTTGGCGAGGCAAAACTTTTTTATTTTGTATATATAGTATTAATTTTCGTATCGGCTATGTTAGTTCTAATTCCCGGAATTCCGTTAGTAACGTTAATGGTGGATGTAGAAGCTTTTAACGGATTTATTCTTCCGATAGTTCTCGGATTTTTGATAGCGCTTGCGGGAAGCAAAAGAATTTTAGGAGAATATGCCTATTCTAAAAAATCCATTGCGGCTGTTGGAATACTTGGGTTAGTAATGGTAATTTTGGGGATAATTACGGCGCTGCCTCAAAGCTGGCTGGATTATATCCATATATGATTAAAAAAATAAAGTTATTAAAGCACGTAATTTTTGCAATTATTTCCGTTACGGCTATATCTTATTTTCTCTATTTGCCTTCCGCAGTTTTTGCGGCGGACGGAAATTCCCTTGCTATACCCGACCCGTGCGTAAGTAATGGGGCGCCTTTATCAATACTCGACAGACCTACGGTATCGGATTCATCTTGTGCGGTAAAGCCGGGGAAAGTGGTCGTCGAGACGGGTATGCAGGATAATTTTTATAATACGGACGGCGTCAAATTAGAACAGTTTACCTATCCGTATGCTGAAATAAGGATAGGGCTTCCGGGCGACAACGAAATAAAATTTTTCCTCCTAACTATAACATATTAACCTATCCCGGCTCAAATATTTCATCTGCAAGCGGATACAACGATTCGGGAATAGGATTTAAACACGAATTCGGATATACCGAACATCTCACTTATTCCGCCGACATTTTAGTTACTTTTCCGTCCGGCAATAATGGATTTCAAAACTACGGGACGGATGTTACCTTAAACGGGCAGTTCACTTATTCTTTGACGAATGCCCTGTCGGTAGAATTTGCGCCGGGAATATCTTCTTTTACGAAGCTTTCGGGCGGCGGCAACCCGCACAGATTTTTCAGTTTTAATCCCGACTTTGTTGCGGGTTACCAGTTTACGCCGTCGTTCCAGTTGTATGGGGAACTTTTTAGGAATTCTATACAGGGAACAGGGGTATCGGGTAATTACTGGTTCGACGGCGGACTGCAGTATCTATTGACACAAAACATCGAGATAGATGCAGAATATGGAGTGTTCTTAGACCCGCCTTCCGACAGTTCTGGACATTATATCGGTTTCGGCACGGGCATTATGTTTTAATAACGCGGGAAATTAGACCGCTTGATTATAAAAAGGCAAAGAACGATATCTGCAATAATCGAAAGCCAAAATTAAACCCGACCTCTTTATTAAAAATTATCGTAAAACATAAATGTTCTATAAAGGTTTCTCTTTAGATTCCATCGATTGTTTTATCCGATAAAAGAAAATCTTCGATTCCTCGAGCCATATTAAGGTTTCTTTTATGGATAAAGGACTGCCGTTTAAATGTTCATCCGCCAATGTAACGGCGTCATCGGCTTTATATGAGTTATCGTTGCTATTAGACGGGTTTTTTTTTATTTCCGTATTATTCTTATTCATATTCTTGCTGTTTTTTTATATTCCGTAAATTTAAAGTTTCCCATCATTATCTAATTTTTTTAATTCTTCTATATCCGCAATATCTTTGCTTCTTCCGGCTATAGATTTTAAAGCAATCAGGTCGTTTTTATTTATAACATATATTTCAAAATCGTTATATTTAATTATTTTTTTTCTCTCGAACATTTCGTCAAAGTTCATCAAAGATTTCAAAAAAATATCTACGGAATGATAAGGTTCGTCCCGCTTATAAATATTTAAAACAATCAAATTTTTGTCCTTTATCCATTGGTTTCTAACAGTTTCCGATTTAATATTATTAATATCTACCGGAGCCGCCGGAACCATTCCAAGCTTTTTTAATACCCATAGAAGTTTATCGAGATTTTCCCGGCTTAAGTCTAATAGGATATCTATATCGTATGTTGACCGTATAACGCCGTATATATTGACGGCATGCCCTCCGCCGAGAAGATACTTGACTTTATTTTTATATAATTCCGAAAAAAAATCGTCGTAAAACATATATTAATTTAGGGTTTTAAATAAGCGTATCCCTGGTCTTCTTTATTTAAATTTTCGGTATTTTTTGCATACCCGAATCTTATAGAGCAATTTAACGTTAAAAATAAAATCGATACTGCGGTAAAAACATAAATTACGCTCTTTTTTGCGTTCATTTTGCGTCCCCTCTCATATTTGTTTTTTAAAGCATCCCCCGTTGCCGCTACAATGCCTTAACCGCTTTAATATTCATACAATTTTATTATACCTCTATTAGTATGAAATGCAAATAAGAAAACTGAAACTTGCCGGAAGTATATTTTACATTTTTTATCGGCAATTTGGGGTTAATGCCTCCTATTGTAAAATTAATGAATTTTATATAAAATTAAACTCGTAGGCAACATAATGCGATTTAATTATAAAAAATAATTAATGGTAACGTTAAAAGACGCTAGAAATGCGGCAAAAACCATTATAAAAATATTAAACCCCGTTTCCATAACGGTTTTTGGCTCCGTCGCAAAAAACGGAACGGGAAACGACCTCGATATTTTTGTTATTACTAACGGCGTATCTGACCAAAAAGAGGAGTACCGCAGTTTATACGGAGCATTAAAAAAATATCGTAAAAAATTCGGAATAGATCAATTTGTTATACAGGCAGATTCTTTTAAAAAACTTTATAATGCGGGAAGTCCGTTTTTAAACCTGATAGCCCGCGAAGGAAGGGTTTTATATATGAAAGAAGCCGTTAAAGAATGGTTTAACCAATCTAAAAACGAACTGGATATGGCGCGCGTTCTTTTGAAAGCGGGATACCCGCAGGGAGCATGCTATCACGCTCAGCAATCCGCCGAAAAAGCAATAAAGTTTATTCTTTTAAAAAACGGATGGGAATTGGAAAAAACGCATGATATAGACCGTCTTTTAGAAATCGGTAAAAAATTAAAAATAAAACTTGCCGTACCCGATGAAGACGTTGAATTTATTAACAGCATATATGAGGGAAGATACCCTTCCGAGGCGGGACTTTTGCCCTACGGACAGCCGTCGGATAAAGACGCTGAAAGAGCGGTGAAAATAGCAGCCGATGTTTATAATAATATAAATAAAAATTTATAAAATTTTCCCGGAATTTTCATCAATATAGATAAACTACGCATTGTAAAGATGTAGAAATATTATTTAATTTCGTCAAGTTTTTTATTTTTAGTTTCCGGAAGAAAAAAAGAAAGAAAGAAGGCGGCAAACATTAAAACTGCAGCCGCATAATAACCGGAATTTTTGTTTTCCCTCACAAAATACGTCATTAGTAAAACTCCGCATACCGCGCCTATTTTTCCAGCCATAGCCGAAAATCCGTAAGCCGACGACCTAAAAGACGTATTAGAAAGCTCGGCAGGGAAAATCCCAACGGTTAAAGACGCCAAAGAATTAAAGATTTCGGCTATAAAAATTACGGCGGCAAGACCGGCTAATGTTCCATATGCGAAAGGAAGAAGAAAAAAAGCGGCGCCCATTCCCGCAAAACCTGCAAGCTGTATCTTTTTTCTTCCGATTTTATCTATTTTTAAAAGCCCTACCGTAGAACTCATTATACCTACTAAAAGAATTAAAGACGTTATAAGCGCATTGTCTTCGTTTGAAATCAGTCCGCTTTTTTTAAAGATTAACGGGATCAATAAACCAATGCCGTATGCTCCTATGTCGTATAAAAACCAGATAAAAGAATACAGCACCGTATTTTTTATATGCGCTTTGGAAAACATTCCTTCTATGTATAACTTATTTTTTTTATACTCGTTTCTAAGACTTTTTGCGTTTATCCATCGTTTAGATTCCGGCATAGAAATCCTTAAAAACATTACTATAAATGCAGGAATTACGCCGATGCCGAGCATAATCCTCCACATCTCCGGTCCGAAAGGAAAAATAACCGCCGCGGTTAGAGAAGAAAATATAGAACCTAAGCCGAACGACAGACCGGCGAAAGAAAGATGTTTACCTCTGAGAACCTCCGGCGCCGTTTCGGCAATATAGGAATTAGATACGGGATAATCGGCGCCGACTGCAATTCCAAGAATCAACCTCGATATAAACAACATTAAAAAATTAACCGAAAAAACCGATATAATTCCGAAAACGACGAAAACCGCCATATTTAAAATATAAACGGATTTTCTTCCAAAAATATCGCTGAAATACCCTATTAACAACGCGCCTATTATACTGCCGAATACTGCGGAGGCTATTATTAAACCCGATTCTATAGCATTCAGGCGGAAATAAGGGTTAATTAGTATTATCGCAAATGCAATTACGGTAAGAGAATAACCGTCTAAAAACATTCCTGTGGAAGAAAGCAGAAGAGGTTTAGTAAAAAAACCGTTTTTATCTCTATCTTTATAGGAGGGCATAAAGAAAATTTACGGCATTTATATAAAATTACCGGATTTTAAATAATCTAAAGAAGAAATTAAATCTTCTTTAGACCTGTTTTCTATTATCAAAGTTCCGGAAAATCGTTTATCGTTATCGTTAATAAGACGGTTAAAAAATTCGCCCGGATTTAAAATACCGGTTCCTAAAGGTTTATGTTCGTTTCTTACGGTAGTTCTTAAGTCGGTTCTTTTTTCCGTCATATCCTGAATATGCATCTCGCCTATGCGGTTAAGATTAAATTTTTTAAGAAAATCTTCGGGCATAAAACCGTTCAACCCCCAGTGACCCATATCGAAACAAACCGATAAGCCGAATTCTTCGACTACCTTATATAAATAATCGAATGGAAAAACCTCAAGGTTTTCTAACGCGAAAACGGAGGGCGGCAGTTTAGTTTCCTTTAGTATATTCGACATACTTTTCTTTGCCTGATTTACCGCAATATCTATCAAAGCCTTTTTTGCTTTTTCTTCGATAGGAAAAAATAAGATAGAATCTTCAAACTCGGAAGTCAGATGGATAACGAATTTTTTAACGTCTAATCCGCTGCAGGCATCTATTACTCTTATAATCGCGTCAACCGAAATACGCCTGTATTCTTCTATAGGACTTGCCGGATTAAGCTGAAGATACGGAAGATGGGCCGAAACCCTAAGCGGAAACGGGGCGGTCGATTTGGAAGAAAAAGAGTTTATTAAAGGGATAATTAAATTTTTTAACGAACCCGGATTCAGCTGTTCTATTTCCGTATTTATTTCGATATTTCTTATTTTATATGAATTTAAAAGCCCGAGGAAGTCGTTAAATCCGGTTTTTAATCGACCTATATTGTTATCGCCCAAAAGCCCGAAGCCGATGCCGAAAAACGAATCGGTATTTACCCCGAAATTAAGCCCGCCCTCTTTATTGAAATTATCGTAAAACATATATAAAATTATATCAAATTTTGAAATAAAAATGCCTATTTTTTAGCTTAAACTCCTGCGGAAGCAGTAGAAATAACGTGAAAAGATATATCCGGAAGACTGTCTATTAAGCGGTTGACTATGCTTTTTTTAAAAAGTTTTTTAAAAAAACCGGCTTTCTCATTAGTAGCGCCTATTACGACATGAGAAATATTATTATTTCTGACAAAATCTATTACCCCCGTTGCTATGTCGTCCGCTTGAAAACTGAAAACGGGAGCGCCGAGATTTTCGGCTATGGAAATATTTCTATCAAGCGCTTGGTCATAGCCTTCCGGTTTATTTTTATCTCTATGTTTTAAGTTTATATGAAGGACGTAAAGATTTGAATTCAGCCTTCCCGCCAGTTTTGAACCTATTCTCACAAGCCTTGCCGAATCGGGATTAGAACTTATCAAAACGAGAACTTTTTCGTTTGATTTTAACTCTAATTTTTCGGCGGGACCTCCTACTTTCGTGGATTGCGTGCTTAATTCGTCGGCAATAGTCCGGAGAGCTAATTCTCTCAGAACCAAGAGATTTTCTATTTTAAAGAAATTGTTCAATGCGGAATGAATCTTTTCTTTAGAATAAATTTTCCCTTCGGTCAGCCTTTTTATTAATTCCCCTGCGGGAACATCGACGTTTATTATTTCCGTAACGTAATTTAAAATGTAATCGGGGACCCTTTCGCTCACTCTTATGCCGAGTTCGGATTCCACTTTTTCGGCTATTGAGTTAAGATGAAAGATATTTAAAGTGGTAAATACGCTGATACCTTCTCTGTAAACTTCTATGACGTCTTGGTATCTTTTTAAGTTTTTTGAACCCGGAACGTCATTGTGCGCTAATTCATCGATTAAAACAATCGAAGGTTTCCTCGCAATTACCGCTTCGGCGTCAAACTCTTCAAATACCGACCCTCTGTATTCAATCTTTTTCCGCGGAATAATAGGAAGGTTCTTTATTTCGTCGCCGGTTTCTTTTCTTCCATGCAATTCTACGTAACCTATTACTACGTCTATACCGTGTTCTAGTAAATAATTGCCGTCCTCGAGCATCATATAGGTCTTTCCCGTTCCCGGAGCGGCACCGAGATAAACCCTGAAAACATTATTTTCGCTCGAAGAATATTTTATCTTATTAAGTATGGAATCCGCAGACGGTCTTTTGTATTCTATTTTCAATGTTATATTATTTATAATGTTATATTTATTGCAGGGTTAGGTTGAAATATATGTCTAATTTATATATGTTATTATACTATATACTGTGAATTATTAATCATATCGTCAATTAATCTAACCTAAACGTAAAAGGGTTATTCCTATATCTATCAGCTTTATTCCTATAAACGGCGCTATTATCCCGCCAAGCCCGTAAATAAGAAGATTTCTCGTTAAAATAGACGAAGCGGAAGCCGGCCTGTATTTTACGCCTTTTAACGCAAGCGGGATAAGTATAATTATAATAACGGCGTTGAATATCACCGCGGAAAGTATAGCCGATTCAGGTGAAGACAGTCCCATGATATTCAAGGGCGCAAGCCATGGAAGGATAGGCGCAAACATAGCCGGTATTATTGCAAAGTATTTTGCGACGTCGTTCGCTATAGAAAACGTGGTAAGCGAACCGCGGGTTATAAGAAGCTGTTTGCCTATTTCGACTATCTCTATCAGTTTTGTAGGATTGGAATCTAAGTCTATCATATTTCCTGCTTCTTTTGCGGCCATGGTGCCGGTATTCATCGCAACGCCGACGTCCGCCTGCGCCAAAGCGGGGGCATCGTTCGTTCCGTCGCCCGTCATAGCTACTAATTTGCCAAGAGATTGTTCTTTTTTTATAAGAGCCATCTTGGTTTCGGGAGTCGCTTCGGCGATAAAATCATCGACTCCAGCCTCGTCTGCGATAGCTTTAGCCGTCAAAGGATTATCACCCGTTATCATGATAGTTTTGATGCCTATCTTTCTTAAACTGCCTATCCTTTCTTTAATTCCTCCCTTTACGACGTCTTTTAAATGTATAATTCCGAGCATACGATCGTTTACGGCAACGGCAAGCGGAGTACCGCCTTGTTTCGAAATATCCTCGGATATTTTTTTTGTTTTGTCCGAAACGGCTCCTTGATTTTGTTCGACGAATTTTATAACCGATTCCACCGCCCCTTTTCTTATCTGCTCTTTTTTATCAAGAATATTAACGCCGCTCATTCTCGTAAAAGCCGAAAAAGGAATAAATTCGACGTTTTTTTCGTCGATATGCCGCCCCCTAAAGCCGTACTGTTTTGCCAGCATAACGATAGACCTTCCTTCCGGAGTTTCGTCGCTTAAAGATGAAAGCTGGGCATAGTCGGCTAATTCTTTAACCGTCGAATCGTCCGAAGGAATAAAAGAAACCGCCATTCTATTACCGAACGTGATAGTCCCTGTCTTGTCCAAAAGAAGCGTGTTAACGTCTCCGGCGGCTTCTACCGCTTTACCGGACATGGCGATTACGTTATGCTTGACCAACCTGTCCATACCGGAAATGCCTATGGCGGAAAGGAGAGCGCCTATAGTAGTCGGTATAAGGCATACAAGAAGCGCTACGAGAATTACCGGAGAAATATATCCGTGAAAATAACCCGCCATCGGTTCAATGGTAACCACGACGACTAAAAAAAGCGCCGTCAACATAACTAACAAAATATTAAGGGCGATTTCATTGGGCGTCTTCTGCCTTGATGCGCCCTCGACAAGCGATATCATTTTATCTATAAAATTTTCTCCCGGATTTGACGTTACCCTTATTTTAATTTTATCCGATAAGACTTTAGTGCCTCCGGTAACGGCACTCCTATCGCCGCCGCTTTCCCTTATTACAGGGGCAGATTCTCCGGTAATGGCGGATTCGTCGACGGATGCTATGCCTTCAATTATTTCTCCATCCGCGGGTATGGTATCGCCCGATTCGGCAATTACTACGTCGCCTTTTCTTAACTGCGATGCCTTTATCTTTTCTTCGTTTCCGTCTTCTTTATATAGCCTTGCTATTACTTCGGTCTTTGTTTTTCTCAGACTATCCGCCTGCGCCTTTCCTCTTCCTTCGGAAATGCTCTCGGCAAAGTTGGCGAATAGGACGGTAAACCAGAGCCATATCGTTATTTGAAGAACAAAAGCGATAAATTCGAAATCGTGCATAAAAAGGTCTTTAATAAATATTGCCGCGGTAACTGCCGAACCTATTTCTACTACGAACATAACAGGGTTTTTAACCATAACCCGCGGATTAAGTTTTTTAAACGAATCTTTTATGGCGGATAGCATTATATCTTTGCTAAACGCAGAAACGTAATAAGATTTCTTAGGCATGTTTTATTATCCTTTTATATTTTTTTATTAGTTTAGGCTAAACCCTTAAAAATGCGTTTATATAACTTATAATCGCTTTTCTTTAAAAGTAATGAAAGTTTTAAATTTAATTTTACGGTATTCACCCCCGGAGTGCCGAATATGCCAAATTTCCTGTAAGATATATTATTTTTTACTATCTTATATAACTTAGCTTTAGATACTCCGGTTAAAGAAGATATTCTCGGAACCTGGTCCAGCGCCGCCGCAATAGAAATATAAGGTCCGAGACCGGAACCGGAACCGGTTACCATATCGACCGGCACGTTTCCCCTTTTAACCGCCGGATTTTCTTTTAGAAACTTATTTATAAGCTTTTTTTCTACCTTTATATATTTTCCGTTTGTAGGGGCATAATTCGACCCGCCGGACTCCGTTCCGTTATAACCGTTTCCGGCATATGACGGTCTGCCGTTAAATATGTAAGGAGAAGTAAATTTTTCTCCTATTAACAGGCTGCCTACCGGTTTTGAATTTTTATTGTATATTATGCTTCCGCCCGCCTGAAAAGGAAAGGCTATTTTCCCTATGCCCCAGATAAGAAACGTATATGCAAGCGAGCATACGACGTACAGTAAAACCGTTAGTTTTATCATTTTTATCAGTTCTTTCCCCATAATAAATACCTCTTAAATGAAATAATTTAATAAAACAGATGCCTATTTACCATGGCAAAATGTTCGGCGATAGGACCGAGCGCGAGAGCCGGAAAGAACGTCAAAGCTCCGACAAGCAGCACCGTTCCCATAACGACTGCATAAAATAAAGGACCGTGAGCCGGAAAAGTGCCGGCAGATTCCGGTATGCTTTTCTTTTTAATCAAAGAGCCGGCGATAGCAACCTGACATATTATCGGGATATATCTTCCGAAAAATATCGTAAGACCTAAGGAAATATTATAAAAAAGCGTGTTGCCGTTAAGACCGGCAAACGCTGAACCGTTGTTTGCCACACTAGAAGTATAAGCATATAAAACCTCGCTTAAACCGTGCGGACCGGGATTTAATATCCCTGCTAATCCGGCGGGTATCGCTATGGCTATCGCAAAAGGAATGAGAATAATAAACGCATGGGCAAACATTGCAAGCGTCGCAAGTTTAACCTCCTTTGCTTCTATTTTTTTTCCAAGAAACTCCGGCGTCCGTCCTACCATAAGCCCCGCTATAAAAACGCCTATTATGACCATAGTAAGCATATTTAAAAGTCCGACGCCTTTACCTCCAAATATAAGGTTTAACATCATTTCCGCAATTAGAATCATGCCGGAAAGAGGCATAAAACTGTCGTGGGCGCTGTCGACGTTGCCGGTAGTAAACGCCGTCGTAGCGGTTGCAAACAAAGATGTCTGGGCAATTCCGATATGCTCCGTTTTTCCTTCCATATTGCCGCCCGGATTATTTTTAGAAACATGAATATTTGCCCCGAGTTTTGCAAGGAACGGATTGCCGTGAGCTTCTTGGGAGTAAACTACGGCAAGGCAAACTATAAGAAGCGTCATAGCAACTGCAAACAGCGTCCATGCATGCTTTTTATCGCCTATCATTATTCCGTACATCAAAAAAAGGGCTATGGGAATAGTTCCCATCATAAATATTGTTAAGACGTTAGTAATAGGATTAGGGTTTTCATATGGCTGCGCCGCATTAGCGTCGTAAAAACCGCCGCCGTTAGTGCCGAGATTTTCAATCGATACCATCGAGGCTACCGGACCAATCGAAAGAGATTGTTTGGCGCCCGTCATATTCGTTATCCTCTTCTGCATGGTAAAAATACTCTGAGGAGCGCCCTGCCACAGCATAACGACGGCAAAAATAATCGCCAGCGGAAGAAAAAGCCTGTAGATGCCCTTAATAAAATCTACATAAAAATTGCCGACGTATTTTGCTTCGCGGCGAATTAAGCCGCGGATAAAAGCCACTGCAAAAACAAGCCCCGTAGCGGCGGACGTGAATTGCAAAAAAACGAGCGTCATTTGGGAAAAATTGGACAGAACCTCCTCTCCGCCGTAATTTTGCCAGTTGGTATTGGTTATAAAGCTTATCGCCGTGTTAAAATCTAAAGCCCACGGAATGCCCGGATAATGCATTTGATTAAACGGAAGAAGGTCCTGAAACCTCAATATGAAATATACTATGGCAAGCATTAAAAAATTAACTATAAGCCCCGTCTTTAAATACTTAACCCAGTCCATCTCTTCGTTCTTATTAACTTTTAAAAACTTTAAAGTTAAATCTTCGGCGGGATTTATAACCTTGTCCAAAAACGTCGGTTCGCACTTGAAAACATGGGCGAGATACCTGCTTAAAGGAACCGCCGTTAAAACCATTGCCGAAAGTGTTATTAAAATTTGTAAAATTCCCGTATAAGTCATTTTGACGCCTCTTTGATTTATTTTATTTCTATGTCGTTATGTTATATTATGTTATTTAGTTAAATCTTATCGATGAAGTCGGTAAAAAACCACAATATTGCGTACATCGCGCCTATGCATAAAAAGGCCATTAAAAATGCAATCATTTAATTAATTCCTCCAAAAAAGAGGTAAGTTTGAGCCTACCCCTTTTAAATTTTTAAATTATTATAATATTTAAAATTTATCGGGGTATATAAGAACATAAAAAAGATAAACTAAAACCCCTGCCGATACTGCAAGAAGAATAATGTTTTCTATCATATCTTATAACTATACCTCCGTTTATAAATTATTTTCAGATGCAAACCGCAATTATCTGCTTTCTAAGGCAAAAAAAATAGCCGAAGGTTTTTAAACCCCGGCTATTAAAGATTATTAAAATATATGCCGCCTATGCGATCAAGATTTTACGACTTATTTAAACAAGCGGCGAATCTAAACAATATAACATAACAATAAATAAAATATAACGACGATAATGCATTTGACACTCTTTAATAGCCTGCGAAGTTAGCTGACGGGCTAGGGATAAAGAGTCTTCCCTTATTTTATTTGTTAGTTAAAATATTAGCCCCAATTTTTTGGGTCCTCCGCTTCCGCAAATTAAATAAAAATATAACGGAATTAGGCTTTGCAATAAATTTATTTCAAAGAACAATATCTTCCGACATTAATCTATTTAAATTAAAATATACATCGATAAAAAATTATTGTCAATAAAAATCGAAATCTATTTATCAATTTTTATTGGAAATTTTAGGTTTTAGATTCTACCGATTGTTTTATTCTAAAAAAATCATCGTAAAACATATATTAATTTAGGGTTTTAAATAAGCGTATCCCTGGTCTTCTTTTTCGGCTATATAGCCAAGTATTCCGGGACTTGCTATTTTTACGAAAGGAAATAACATTTCAGGCGTTATTTGAGATTCTTTCATAGATTCGCCGCATACGACGATTTTAATGCCTTCTTTATGAAGCGTTTCTATAACCCCCGCATATTTTTTATCATATTTCATGACAAATGCTTTTAATCCAGGACCGTAAGCGGCAATAATAATACTGTATTTTATATGTCTTTTTGTTAAAAAATATCCTGCTTTCGCCAGACTTTTTAAAGCAATGGGCCATCTTTTCCGGTTCTGCGTAAGTTGTTCGATAATTTTGACTGGTCTATTTTTAAAGTAGGTTAACGGAAAGATATATCTGGAATCCTTATTTAAATTTTCGGTATTTTTTGCATACCCGAATCTTATAGAGCAATTTAACGTTAAAAATAAAATCGATACTGCGGTAAAAACATAAATTACGCTCTTTTTTGCGTTCATTTTGCGTCCCCTCTCATAAATAAATATTGATAGATGTTTTTATTTATTAATCAAATTGCTTTCATTAAAAAACGAACTTCAGCATATTTATATATTACCATAAAATTATGGTAATATATAAATATGGATTTATTCGGTAATAACAATAATAGTAATAATCCCGCACCGAAAAAAAATGAAGGCAATTTTTTACCGCCTCTTGCCGAAAGACTGCGCCCTAAGACTATGTCTGAATTTATCGGGCAACAGCATATTCTCGGCGAAGGCAAACCTTTAAAAAATATGATAGATGCCGGTTTTATTCGCTCTATGATACTTTGGGGTCCACCGGGAAGCGGAAAAACGACTCTTGCCGGTATTATAGCAAACAACGTAGATTACGAATTTTACAAAATTTCCGCGGTTTCTTCGGGCGTTAAAGAATTGAGGGAAATTATAGACAAGGCAAATATAAGTTTTAAACACTATAAAAAACCGCTGATGATTTTTATCGACGAAATTCACCGCTTTAACAAGTCTCAACAGGACCTGCTATTACATTCGGTAGAGGAAGGAAGCCTAATATTAATCGGAGCTACCACCGAAAACCCGTCTTTTGAAATAAACTCTCCGATTTTATCGAGGGTAACGGTATTTACTTTAAATCCTTTATTCGAGGAAGATTTAAACTTGATTATCGACAGGGCGCTGAATACGGATGAGGTTTTAAACAAAAAGAAAATTATATTAGAAACGGATGGCAGAAATGCGCTTGTCAGGTATTCGGGAAGCGATGCCCGCATAATGCTTAACGCTCTCGAAATGGCGGTAAATCTTGTAAAACCGGACGACAAAGGAAATATCATTCTTAACGCAAAAACTATCGAAGATGCTTATCTGAGAAAATCAAGATACGATAAAACGGGAGAAGAACATTATAATACGATTTCGGCTTTTATAAAAAGTTTAAGGGGGAGCGACCCCGACGGAGCCGTTTTCTGGCTTGCCAAGATGTTAGATTCGGGAGAAGACGTTAAATTTATAGCAAGAAGAATGATAATTTTAGCTTCGGAAGATATCGGAAATGCCGAACCGGACGCCTTGAATTTAGCGGTAAGCTGTTTTAACGCCGTAAATACGGTAGGAATGCCGGAAGCCCGGATTATCTTATCCCAAACGGCAACCTATCTTGCAGGCTGCCCCAAGTCTAACGCAAGCTATCTCGCAATCGAAGAAGCTTTAGACGACGTTAAAAAATTTCCCGGGGCGGTCGTTCCGCTTCACCTAAGAAATGCGCCTACAAAACTAATGAAGGATTTAGATTATCATAAAGGGTATAAATATTCTCATAATTATAAAAACCATTTTACCGAACAGACATATCTTCCGTCAGAGCTTTCATCCCGCATATACTATCGTCCCGAAAATATCGGCAAGGAAAAAGAGATTAAAATACGGCTTAAAACATTATGGGGAAAAAGCAAAGATTACGGCGGGGACGAATAACGGAGAGGGGAATCATTATTAAGCATAATCTATAAGAGTAAGACATTTAATTTTATTTAAAAGATCGAAGGCTTCTATTAAGCTTTTAAGAGGGAGCGCTATATCTATTAATTTTACCCCTTTTTCATAAAAGTTTTCTTCTTTATCGTGAATATTTATACAACATACCTCTTTATTATTTTTATCGTTATTTTTAACTCTCGAAATTAAATAATCCGCAAGATACTTTTCGTCGTCGAAAATATCGTATTGAAGTTCGTAATTAACTGCCGCAAGAAGAATATTTAAGCAGTTAAGTCCCGAACCGACCATTCTGTTAAAACCGTCCGATATAAATTTATAAAACTTGTCCGACGTCTTAAGAAATTCAAGATGATTTATAAAAATTTCTTTTATAGCCTTATCTATAATAGGTTCGTTTTCCGTAAAAAAATAATCAATTCCGTCTTTCTCGAACAGCATATCTTCGTCTTTAACGTTTATATTTAAAACGGTGAATTTCCTGTTTGAAAGCCTGTTTAAAATAACTTCTATTTTGCCTTCGGCAACATAATGCGCGGCGGTTTGACCTATGCTTTCAAATTCTTTATATATTTCTTTTTCTATAGCTTCGACCTTTTCGTAATCTTTTTTATTTATTTTCAATATAAAAGATACGCCGTCTTTTTCAAATTCTATAGGAATAGACGCTTTATTATAAAAAGTATATTTATCGGCTCCTTCGGAACATAAAGAACCCCGGACGTTTTTTGTAAAAATTCTCTGTCTTTCGTCGCCCGTCTGTCCGCCGAAAGATTCGTTGTTTAAAAGATATATAGCATCGCTAAATTCTATATTCCAGATTACCGTGGGATGTTCCATATTGCAGTCGTATCCGTAACGGGCATTTATAGGATGCATTGTAAAACTGACGCCGTTGCAAAGATATTCTACGATATGCCTGTTCTTAATACCACCGTCGTTTTTTTTATTCATCTATAGATTTATTTATTGTTTATTACGGTAAAGTTTCTTTTATAGATTATATCAGATTTTGAAATAAAAATACCCGCTTTTTAGGGCGGGTATAGGGAGGTGCAGAGAGAAAAGCCTTAAATGAATTTTAGAATGCTATCCTTGCTTGTATAAAATAGGCGTTGGTTTCGCCCATCCACTGGCCGTATGTGTAATAAGCAGCCGGATTGGAACCGTACTGCGCATCCATATAATCTTTTTCATGCAGAAATTGATAATTCTGGTCATCGACCGTCAAAGTTATATGGTTGTTAAGATGATATGCTATGCCTATAACCCCTCTTTGAAAATCGAAAGGGTTGCCGTAAGGCATTGCATTTGCACCCGATAAAACCGGCGTTTCATAATAGAATCTCTGTATAAGACCGAATACGCCGAATTTGCTGTTTGGAATATTGTAATATCCGAATGCATCCAATCCATGTTCAGTATTGTGCCCGATAACGCCGCTTGCACCGGTAATGCCCAAAAGCGTAGGGTTTAAATTAAACGGATACGCCGCACCGGCATAATTGCATCCATACGGCTGAGGTGAGGGGCCGGTTGCAGATTTGTATCCGCACCAGCTTCCGGCATCCTGACTTATGGAACCGGCGCCGCTTGCAAAACCGCCGCTAGTAACGTTTAAGCCGTAATCATACTGCAAGGCGATTAATCCCTGCGGAGTTTTATAATCAAGTATTGCCGAGGCTCTAGCTGTAGGAAAATTATTTTCATAATTGCTGTAACCGTCAAAATTATTAGTCTGCTCAGACCATGCATAATAGCCGCTAATTCCAAGACCATCTAAACTAGAATCTGCCCCAAGCGGATAAAAAGATACTCTTGCCTGAGGAGATTTCTGGTCCACGTTTTCGCCCTGATGAAAGGTTGCGTTATTAAAAAACCCCGCATTGTACGCCATATATATTTTTCCGTTTGCCCTGAATTTACCGGATACTCCTATGCCTGCCTGCGTCGAGGTTACCCCGAGAAAACCCCACGGCGTTCTTTCCGCAACGTGGTAACCCAATAATCCATCTTCCCATGCAATCATCGGAGTAGGGAACTGGCCTAATTTTAGGTTCATAGTCAAACCGTTTGCGTCGTAAACGTGGTTAAACTGCAAAAAGGCATATTTTAGCCTGAAGTACTCATTGCCGAAAGTAGTGCCTGAAGACGAACCCCAGCTGCCCGGCGTCGATCCGGCTGCCCACCATTCTCCGGATGCGGCAGGAGAAGGCGGAACTCCGGTATAATTATTAGATTTATTAATGTTCGGAGTAACCTTTAAGAACCAGTTGTCCTGATGATATAAGAATATTAAATATGCACGGTTTACGTTAAAAGCATTGTATCCGTTGTTGCCGGGACCGGCAGGATTTTCCTGAAGTTGCAGAGCCGGAGCAAAACCGGTATTGGTGTAATATCCGTAACCCATATAAACGAGCGTTCCAAGCGTTATATGCTTCGTCCATGCGGGAAGGGTTTCGCCTTTAACAGTCTTTAACGAAGCTTCGAGCTTCTTTTCCGTAGATTTTAAATTGTTAATCTGCCGGGTAGTCTTGCTTGCATTCGGCTTCAACAGTTGATTAATTACGCTCTGTCCAACCTTAACCCTTCCCGGACCGGGCTTTAAGAATATCTCGCCCGTATTGGGATTTTCATAAAGGGCGGCACCGGATGCGTAAGTCGTCTTTACCGCGCCGAACGCAAAGGCTAACGCCAGCGCTGCGGCTATGGCAAAAACAAAAACCGTCGGCGAACTCCGCCGCACCGTCTTTTTTGTCTTGCTAATTTTGTTCATAACTTCCTCCTCTCTTTTAATTTGATTTATTTTACTACTTTTACATCTTCATTTTACCAAACGAATGTTACAGAATTATTACAATTACGTTAAATTTTCGTAACAATATTTTCATAGTCCATTTGTTCGCAGGCTGTGAAACTCTGCATTAATTTAGCCGCAGGCACGTAAAACATTGAATCCGACTTCTGGATTGTTACTCGTAAAAAAGGGGTGTTAACTATGTATCTATGGAGTAAAGTAAAAAAGATGAAGTTAGAAGGATTAGGCATTAAGGCAATCGCAAAAAATCGGAATAAGGATTTATAGGATAGGGGACGGACTACCGTCCGTCCCCGTTAAAAAACGCCGCTTTATTCATTTTCTTACCGTCCGGCGGGGGTGTTATCAAGTTGAACGATAAAAAATAAATAATCCGACATTTTATTCTTCTACCGATTTTTTAACCTGTAAAAGTTTTTTCGTTATATCTATAAAAAGCACCAAAACGCCTATGCTGAAAACTATATCTCCGGGTACTCTCAACCAGAGCCATAGGTCGGTTTTGTCGTAAAAATAAATGCTCCTCGAATACCAGTAGCCGTGTTTAATCGAAGCGGCAAACTGCATAAAACCTTCCGGCAGGAAATTTAAAATAACCCATAAAATCATGCCGACGTTAAAGCACCACAGGGCTACCCTGCCCGCGCCTTCAGTCCATTTGGACGGTGACACAATCATCCTGAGAACATAATAGGACAATGCAATTCCCAGAAGACCGAACACGCCGAATAAAGCGGTATGTCCATGGTTTATCGTTAAATACTGTCCGTGTTCGTAATAGTTCATTAACGGCGTATTGATTAATGCGCCGAAAACGCCTGCTCCTATAAAGTTCCAGAATGTAGAAGCCTCCAAATATTTAAACGATAAATCCTGCGGAAATTCTTTGCCCGCCTTTACAAGAATATTTTTCTCGTAAACCGCCTGCATAGTTAAGAGCAGTAGTGGAATAACCTCAAGGAACGAAAACATTGAACCGAGCGCAATCCAGATAGATGCGTCGCCGATAAAGTAAAAATGATGTCCCGTTCCGATGATTCCGCCTAAGAATATAAGGATTATCTCCAGAAGCAGGGTATTTTCGATAGTAGTTCTTTTTACAAGACCCTGCGAAAGAAAGAAATAACCGATAACCGCGACGGCAAAAAATTCAAATGTTCCTTCAACCCATAAATGAACGACCCACCATCTCCAAAAATCCGTAATCGTCCAGTTCTTAAGAATCCACGCAAGCGGAAACATTCCGAATACATACATCAAGCCTATCGTTATGGCGCTGATTAAGAAGAGGCTTTCGACGCTCCATTTATCTTTATTTGTTTTAAAATGAGGCCTCAATGCTCTATAAAGTATCACGACCCAAAGTAGTAAGCCCACGAATACGATAATTTGGTTGAACCTTCCCAGCTGTAAATATTCAAGACCCTGATTGCCGAGAAAAAACCATAAACCGTTATGGAAATATCCTTTTGCGCCGAGATACATTCCGACAAGAGCCGCAACTCCGTCGATCAATAAGGCCCACCACAGAAAATCAATAAAAAAGGACTGCCACTTTGCTTCTTTGCCGCCTCCTATATATTTAGAAACGAATATGCCGGCGCCGAGCCATGTGGAAGCGATAAATAAAATCGCAAGCTGAATGTGCCACGATTTCACTATATTAAAGGGCAGGGCGGTCAGGGTGTGAATTCCGAAAAACGATGCTCTTTCCGCATAATAATGAGCCAGAAGCATACCCGCTATTATCTGCAAACCGAGCAGGAAAACGCCTAAGAAAAAGAATTTAGCGGATTTTTTCATGGAATGGGTAATTTTAAAATTATCCAAATCCACCATCGGTTTCCAGTTCTCCAGCATTGCCGGAGCCTCCTGCCAGCCCGGAGAAATATAATTAAGAAAAAACCATATGACGAGTCCCGCCAAAGCAATAAAAGTCGCAAGCGAAGCAAATGTCCACGTATAAAGATACGTCGGTGGAATATTGCCTGCGCCTCTGCTGTAAGGCCAGTTATTGGTATAAGTATGGTTAACGCCGGGTCTTAAAGTAGATGCGCTCCACGCCGCCCATGAGTAAAATTCGACTATCCTTTTTATATCCTGCTTCGAAGACACCAGATTTCTTCCGATTCCAAGATTTCTATTTCCTTTAGTATAAAGGTTTTCGATTCTTTTTTGAATCTTATTAAGTGCATATATTTCTCCGGGAGTATATGTCAAAAGTCTGTTATCCGAAGAAAACCTATTTTTCTTTATCTTCGATATTACAAGGGATTTTATGTAAACTCTGTCTCTCGGAGAAATTTGGGCATAAGGTTTCTTATAAAGCTTCTGCGCCTCAAAATCCCTGTAATACTTGACTTCCCTGTGAATATACTGGTCGGTAAAATCGGGTCCGAAATATGCGCCGTTGCCGTAAATAGAGCCGTAATCCATAAGGTCGAATTCCTGAAACCTTGCTTTTCCGGCAATTATATCTTTTCCGGTAAAAACGGTCTTACCCTTTTGCGTTACTACCTGCGCAGGAATAGGCGGCGCTCCGTAATATACCTTGAACGTTCCGTAAACTAATATAGCTACGAGAACGATAATCGTGAGCGATAACGTAATTTTTAAAAATTTATTTACCGCTTTTTCGTCATAATAAATGCTTTTTTCCATAAACTCTCCTCTTTTCATTTATTACAGTTAATTAAAACAACTAAAATTAAATTACTTTTACTTCTACGAATTACTTATTCACCTCCCTTTTATCGTCGTTTATTTTTTTATTTTTCATTTTATATTGAATATTCTGAGCCTTTTTTAATTCTGCAGTTATGATTTTTCTGTCTTCTTTGCTTAAATGGTTAAACGCTAATACAAAATACATGGTTCCGGTAGGATTTTTTAAAAAATCGTTTACGTTTTCCTTATAGATTTTTTTGACATCCGAATATGCGTTCGAAAGATCTGGACCCACATGCCCGCCCTTAATATTCAGCGCCCTTATGTTATGGCATCTGACGCATCCTAATTTATAAAATATTTTTTTTCCGTTTGCGAGGGTGCTTCCGTCCGATACTTTTGAAGAATAATATAAACCTATCAGCGATAAAGCCAAGATAAGGACAAGCCCGGTGAGAGCCGGCGCCCATATAGTCATAAATCTTCTGCTGATTTTCGGCATAACCATCTTAATAAAACCTCGTTATAAATTAAAACTATACTAATTTATTAATTTTAATACATTATAAAAAATATAAAATAATAGGCGTTATGACTTTTGTCACATTTTTGATTTTTATAAAATTATTTTATTAATGTGATAAAAATCATATATTAAAGATTAAAAATTTAAGATAATAAAATTATTAATAAAAAAATTTAAAAAGCGTAAGGGGCGCATAAAATGGAAAAAATAAAAATTGATATTGATGCGGATGCGTTGCTCTTAAAGAGCGTCGGCGAAATTGCATCGGAAAATCCGGAAAAAATCGGGGTATTTAAAAAATACGGGGTAGATTTTTGCTGCGGAGGCTCAAAAACTTTAAAAGACGTATGCGAGGAATCGAATATAGATAAACTGCTTATAGTGGGTGAATTAAATAAACCCTTGACGCAGGCGGGGGAAAACGACGAAAATTATTCGTTAACCAAAAAAGCGAATGATTGGGACGTCAACTTTTTAATAGATTATATAATTAATATACATCACACGTTTTTAAGGGTTCATATTCCGGAAGCATCCGATTACGTCGAAAAAATTGCGAACGTTCACGGAAACCGGCATCCCGAACTTCTTAAAATAAGAGAACTTTTTACTAAAATGTCGGAGGCTATGATCCTTCATTTAGACAAAGAAGAAGAAGGGCTTTTAACCGATATAAAAATTGGAAAAAAAGAAAATATCGAAAAAGAAATAGAGGATGCATTGTATTATCATGAATATGTAGGACATATTCTGAAAGAAATGCTGTTTTTAAGCTCCGGCTATTCGGTTCCTCAAGATGCCTGCGCTTCTTATAAGCATGCATATGAACTATTGAAGAATATTTCGGACGATATAATGATTCACGTCCATATGGAAAATAATATTCTTTTTAAAAAAATAATCTAAACCGTCAAGCATATTCGCCGATCTTGTCCAAAGCGGGCTTGTCTTTTGCAAAGTCGGCGATAGAATAAGAACTTAAAGCCTTTGATAGCATTTTTTGAATATCTATCCACATAAAATGGACGTCGCAATTGCCCACATTCTGACAGGAAGATTTATTAACGACGCATCTGTTTAGAACGATAGGTCCGTCTATAATTTCGACTATCATTTTTATGGTGATGTTTTTGGGCTGGGTATTAAACGTAAATCCGCCTTTCGTTCCGATAAAAGAATGAATGAGACCGCTTTTTGCAAGAGTTTGAAATATCTTCGACATAAAAGAAGCCGGAGAATTAGTATTTTTTGCTATATCTTTCACGAAACATATTGTTCCCGCAGGTTTTTTCGCCATATATACCAGTCCCCGTATTGCGTAATCGCTGGCTCTAGAAATATTCATATAAATACCTCAAATTAAGATAAAATTTGTCTTGCATTTTATTATATATTATCCGGCAAAAAAATGCCCTATAAAAATTAAGGGGGGTTAATTTAATATAGGGCAATCGGATAAAGGTCGGAATCTAATCTAAAAAGATTAGTTTATCCAGACTTCGTTTAATAACTGCTGTCGTCCATTTTTACCTTTAATCCAAACTTTTTATATGCATAAAATGCATATATTAATACTAGCGGCAGACCTATAAGCGTCGCTATCAGCATAACTAAAAGCGTAAGATGATTCGAGGCGGCATTATATATATTCAAACTATATTTCGGATTAATCGATGAAGGAACGATATCCGGAAATATTCCGACGCCAAGGCTTGCAACGGTTCCCAGAATAGCGACTATCGAATAAGCGAACGCTTTAACGTCGCTTGGAGAGCCTGCCGACAAAATAACGCCTATTCCGCCGATAATCATTATGACGGGAACTATGTCCCCTATAATACCGAAACTGTTACTTAGAAGCCGCGGCGCAAATATCGGAGAAATCATTAAAAACACAAGGGTAAATACTATATACGCTATGGCAAAACGCTTTGCGAAAACCCTTGCCCTCTGCTGAACTTCCCCTTCGGTTTTAATAATTAAATAAGCCGAGCCGTGCATTAAAAACATCGAGAGCGATACAAGTCCTCCGACTAATCCGAAAATATTCAGCAGACTGAATAAAGATTGATAGTCCACATGGTCTTTGTTAAGCGGAACCCCCATTAATACATTTGCGATTGCCACGCCCAGCAAAAGAGAAATACCGAGACCCGTAACGGTAATATCCGCATCCCAGAAATTTCTCCAGCCCCGGCTTTCGACTTTGCTTCTAAACTCAAAAGATACCGCTCTGAATATTATGAGCCATACGACTAACATCATTGCAAGATAAAACCCGCTGAAAATCGACGCATAAACTAAAGGAAATGCGGCAAACACGGCGCCGCCTCCAAGTATAAGCCAGACCTGATTTCCTTCCCAAACAGGTCCTATAGCATTCATAACGTACCTTTTTTCTTTATCGTTTTTGGCTATAAAATTTAATAGTCCGCCTACGCCGTAATCAAAGCCGTCCATAACCGACCAGCCTAAAATAAGAACCGCAACAAGAATAAACCACAATATATTTAAGTTCATGATAACGCCTCCTTATTATTTGAAACAGCCGCCGGGGCGGCGGATTCGCCGGCAAGCTCGTCTTTGCCTTCCGCTCTTTCTCTTAATTCTCTTTTAAACAAGAAAATCGCAAACGAAGCCAGCGTTATATAAATCAAAGTAAACATTAAAGTGGATAAGCCTACGTCAAGCGCGCTGACGTTAGGCGAAACGGATTTCACGGTAGTTAAGAGTCCGTAAACCGTAAAAGGCTGTCTTCCTATCTCCGTAGTAAACCATCCGAACTCTATCGCTATTAAAGGCAAAAAAGTGGAGAACCAGAAAACCTTAAGCATTTTCGGACTGTCGTATAATTTGCCTTTAAATAAAAGATATAGGGCGATAAGCATAATCAGCGCAAAATAAAATCCGAAATACATCATAATATGGAATGACCAGAAAACTAATGAAACGGGAGGAAACATCGCAAGCGTCAACTTTGTACCATCGGTTTTAAAATCTTTCTTATTTATATATTTTATTGCCTGATTTAAACCCATGACCTTAGCCGCAGGATTCATATAAGCCAGCATACTTAACATACCGGGTATCCCTATTTGAGGACCGTTAGATTCCGTGGCGTTGTTCGGAAGGGCGAAAAGAGTTTCCGGCGCATACCTCTGCGAGTGCCATTGAGCTTCCATCATAGCAAGTTTTGTCGGCTGGTATTCGACTACTTCCCTTGCGCTAATATCGCCTAAGACAATTTGAAGGCATGCGACTATTACGCCCGATATAACAGCTACTTTTAATGCCTTTCTCATTATCGTATCTTTATTGTTTTTAATTAAGAACCATGCCGCTACGCCCGCCATAAAAAAAGCCGAATATTCCCATGCGGCCCCTATTACGTGAATAAATTCCGACGGAAAATATGGATTAAATACGACATGCCAAAAATTAGTCATTTTGGGTATTCCGTTAGAACCTATTTTATATCCTGCCGGACTCTGCATCCATGAATTTGCGACTAAAATCCACACGGCGGACAAGGTAGAACCTAAAGCTACAAATATCGTAGATACCCAGTGGGCTTTAGCCGAAAGCCTGTTCCAGCCCAAAAGCATAACGCCGACGAAAATAGACTCCATAAAAAAAGCAAAAAGACCTTCTATAGCAAGCGGCGCTCCGAATATTGCGCCGACATAAGAAGAATACTGCGACCAGTTCGTCCCGAACTGGAATTCCATAACGATTCCGGTTGCAACTCCTACTACAAAGTTAATAGCGAATAATTTAGCAAAAAAACGGGTAATTCTTAAATACTCCTGATTTTTGGAAAAAACGTAAATTCCTTCAGTTATAACAAGAAGCGTCCCCAGACCTATCGTCAATGGAGGATAAAGAAAATGAAAAAAGGCGGTCATTCCGAACTGGAACCGCGCCAGCAATAAAGCCAAACTATCCATAAAACACCCCCGTGAAATTGGATAAAAATAATTAAGTTAAGTTAATTAAATAATAAATGAAAGCACATAGTGAAAGTTCTAAATAATATAATCAATAATAGTTATCAAAGACTAATTATATCTTAATAGTAATGATTGTATATATGATTATATACATATATATATTGTGTGTCAATATATAATTTAATTTTATCTCTAAATTTTAAATTTTCAATCTCTAATTTAATAAAAATTTCAGAAACAAAAAAGACTTGACAAGTCTTAATTAATATTATACATTTTATTTTAACAGTTATTTTAACATTTATATTAACATCGATTAACGGCATGACGGTAAAAACTCCTTCTTCTCAATCCCTTCCTTTCAATAGGAGGGGATTTTTAAAGCTCAATTTATAAATTTAATTTATTTATATATAGGCAGGCAAAAATTACAATCCTTATAAATACAATAATAATTAATCTTTAAAAAGAGGCTCGTTATGAAAAAAACGTTTTCTTTTATTCTTTTAATCTTTTTCGTTTTATCTTTGTCCTTTGCTTTATTTCCGAAAAAAAGCCGCGCAATTCCGCCTTTCGCCGAAAAATACCACTTTGCGTGCGCCGTATGCCATACCGTATTCCCCAACCTTAACCCTTTTGGGAGGGCATTCTGGCGGAACGGCTTTAGACTGCCCAATACGACGGGAACATCAGCCGATTCCACACAAATTACCGAAGGGTTGTCTCTTCCAAACCCGTGGCCGGTTCCTCTTTCCGTAGCGACTTGGATTCAATACACGCATACGACTAACGAGAACATTCTCCCCCAAAATGTCGGGATGGTAATGTCCTCCGATAACAATACGGATAATTTTAACGTTGCAAGCATGATAGACTCAGGCGGAACTTTTAAATTATATAATCCGTTTACCGATTCTTTATCCTATTTCGTTATGAATAATATAGGAACCGGGGTTCCTTTTACCAACGCGCAAACGTGGGCGTCGTTAAACGATTTAGGTTACGGGTTCGGCATAAAACCGCACCTTTTAAATTTAAAAATAGGAGAACCTAATACGGCAGGACCATATTTTTACAGACAGATGCCTATGTTCCTCCCGTCATATTCTGATATGAACGCACAGGGGCTGGATATAGGCTTTGATACCGAGGGCGGCAAACTTATAAATCATGTAAGTCCCGGATTTGAACTTTACGGAACTCCCGGATATAATTTATGGTATAAATTTACCGTGACAAACGATCAAGGTTCAGGCTCTTCCGGAATGAATATGCCGGGTATGCAGTCTTCCTCGTCCGTCCACTCAAACGCCGAGGCTTATTCGTATTCTTTAAAAGAATACTTTCAGCTAAAAAACGGAGGACAACTTGAATTCGGTTATTACGGGGCTGCAGTTTCCGAACCGGTGAGCGGCGCTCCGAACTGGATTTTAACGGGCAGCGGAAAATCGATGCAGAGCGCCTCGACCTTATGGATAAATCCCGTCATAGTGAACGGTTTCGATATAGATTACGCCTTTCCCGATTATATGAGCGAAATAGGAATGACGGTTTCCCACCAAGAAGACTTTCATCCTTACGGGAACCCGTCCCTTCCCGCTCAACAGCTTTGCCTGCCCCAAAATAACACTTCGGTATGGATGACTATGATGAATGGAAAACAGATGAACGGTTTTGCCGGAGATAATGCGAACGGCATATGTCCTGCAGGTTATACCTCTTACGGCAATACAAATTCTTCCAACGGCTACAGCACCCTTGATATTTACGGGATGGCATCTTTTATGAACAATATGTACACGGGGCTTATGCTGATGGCGGAATATTCGGTATATCGTTGGGACCATAAAGAACTTCAGGAAGCGTATAATTTTGATTATAATTCTATGTCCACGACGCAGTATGCATATACTTCCGCCAATATACTGGAAAATTACGGGAGCGAATTATATCAGAACGGCTATTACGCAAATAATGCCGGCGTAATGAACGAAGGAGTGGACTGGGCTTTGACGCTGTCGGCTACATATAATATAGCTTACAATTCATATCTTTATGCGGTCTATCTGCTGACCGACAGAACTCAGGACGATATGTTCGAAACGGGAATAGCTTTTGCATTTTAATTTTTTAAAATTAACAATATAATATAAATTATGCCGATAATAATTTTAAGCGTTTTCATCACCGGTCTCATAGGAGGGGTAGCACACTGTTATTTTATGTGCGGTCCTTTAGTTTTCGGCTACTCTTCCAAAGATACCGAGTTTATCGATAAAAATAGGCTTACTAAAACCGAAAAAAATGCTTATCTTTTTTTATCTAATTTTTTATTTACTTTCGGAAGAATTACGGGATACGCAATAACCGGTTTCATCGCCGGCGCAAGCGGGTCCTTCATATTATTAATGACAAAAACATCTATATTCAGGGGTATATTTGAAATATTAATAGGGTTGACCTTAATACTTATGGCGCTCAGTTTTTCGCCGCTTATTAAATTAAATTTCCATCCGGAAAAAATAATGACCGTATTTTCGCCTGTTTATTTGAAAATGATAAATTCGCAATCAAAAAAACACGTCTTGTTCTCCCGCTTTATTTTCGGTATTATGATAGGTTTTTTACCCTGCATGCTTTCCCTTACGGTTGCAATAACTGCGGCAGGCACGATGTCCGCATTTTACGGAACTCTCGTTATGGTTGCTTTTGCCGTCGGAACGGCAATTCCTCTCAACACTTTTGCATTATTATCCGGAAGGCTTTACAATAAATTTAAGAATTCTAATTCAAGAATATGGCTTGCGTCTTTAGCGTCTTTAATAGTTCTTGCCGTAGGCATTCTGTTTATACTTAGAGCTTTGTCCTTTGAAAATTTTATAAATCTCGGTCATTCTTATTTAGTCAATAATATACTTATGATCTAAGGAGGCACTTTATGAACAAATTAATCTTAGTTTTTTTGTTTGCCTTATCGTTAGTTTTAATATCTGCGGACTCTTATGCGCTAAAACCTTTTTACCGCATCAATCATTCGACGGGATATACTTTTAAAACCGTTATTGCGCCGGGCGCCGTTAAATTTAATAAGTTGAAATTTACGCTGTTCATTACAAGAAACGGTAAACAGGTTAAAAATTTCAGAGGGAAAATATCGCTTTCAATGCCGGGAATGTATATGGGGAAAAATATCGCAACAATTCATCCCGCAGGCGGCATACCCGGAAAATATATAACATATATATATTTTACTATGGGAGGTTTATGGAAAATAGATTACATTCTTTTTAACCGCAACGGAAAATTTATACGATTTTCCAACGAACTTAACGTAAATTAGAATTTCATATGCGAAATTATCTCGTCGAACGACCTTATTTCTCCGCCGAACCCTTTTTTGAATTTTTCGGCGTCGTCCTTTCTTGCAAAAACAAGGATAGGCGGGGAACAGCAAGGGATAACTTCCGTTTTAAGCAAAAGAAAGGCATTTCTTAAATCTAAAGGGTTGCCGTAAATGAAATCGCGCCCCATTATAGAGCTTACGGAATTCAAATCCGCAATAGTATGAACCGCCGCCATTACGGCACAGTGCGCACAGCAAAACTCTTCCTTTTTTCCAGCCTCTTTATAATTAACGGTAACTTTAAGCCGTTCATCCGTAATCTGTTTTGCGCATATGCCGCACTTAACCGATAAAGCGGAAACGGCAGTCTCCTTTTCCGCGGCGGACAAACCTGCCGGATAAGGATAAAGCTTATTAAAAGTTTTAGATATTTTACCCTCTCCCGCAAGAGAGCGCACATACCTGTAAACGCTCATCTTGGATATGCCGAGCAATTCGCTTATCTCTGAAACCGTATCGGATTTTCCGTTTTTGATTAATTGCAAAACTCTTTCTTTTTGCGAAAGCTCTTCCGGTTTTATCGATTTTGATATTATGCCTAACTTTGTTTCCATTTTTTTAATTTTCTTCTTCATAAGATAATTATATATAATGAAATTTATGAATGCAAATAAATCAACTTTTTTAATTTCAATAAAAAAATTTAAAAAAATTGTAAAACGTACAATTATGGTATAAAATTTATTTAAGTAAACGTTGTTAATATCGAATTGAATATTGTAAGGAAGGATATTTAGTACATATGTATGATGAAAAATATGTTGCTTCTATAACGTCGATAGACGAGCTTAAAAGTTTTTTATGCCTTTTTTTAAAAGATTCCGACGTAGAAGTTTTTTTATTCGGCTCGAGGGCTTCCGGAAAATCTACCTATACTTCGGATATTGATCTTGCATTCTTATCGAACGACGATATTTCTTATAAATTATCGGCATTGAGAGAAATATTGGACGATAGCAATTTACCCCAAAAAGTAGATTTAATAGATTTAAAAAACGCCCCTTCCTTAAAAAATATAGTTAAAAGCGAGGGAATTAGATGGATTTGAAAAAATATAAAGACTTTGAAACATCTATAGAACGGCTTGAAGAAGCATATATAAAAGCCGCCGAAAATAAAAACGGCGAATATTACAGTTTTTTCAGGGATTCTGCTATTCAAAGATTCGAGTTTACCGTCGAAATCTTTTGGAAACTCTTAAAAAGTACAATTAAAGATAAAGAAGGCATAATATGCAATTCTCCAAAATCATGCATACGGGAATTTTTTGCATCCGGCTATATAAAGGAAGACCTTGCAAAATTACTCATGGAAATGATAGACGATAGAAATATGACTTCTCATACATACCATGAAGAAGTTGCAGAAATAATATTTTCCAAGCTAAAGTCTTACATAGACGGCATGAAATACGCAAGCGAATCCTTATAAATTCTTTCCTTTTTTCGACCAATTTTCTATTAATAAATATTCTTAATAATTTTTAATAATTTATTATGAATTATTCCGTTAGAAGCAATAATATTTTCAGGTTTTAAGATAAAAATACATCATAAGATTATATCATGACAGCCTAAATTTACCTAAACAATTTTTTTCCTCTTTCTTCTTTGTGACATAAGTCAATGAATTTATTTTAATAATGGTTTTAAATTAATATATAAAGCAGATCTATATATTAATTTAATTTAAAATGCGGAGGGAGGATGAAAACAAAAACAATCAATGATATAATTTCGAATTACCTATCTTCGTTTGAAGATTCTTTTAGCGGCGACGGGCCGGTTAAATCTTTTTTAGATTCTTGGTTATGCTTGACTTTAACCGCTCAGATAAATATCAACAAACATTCCTATAAAAATAAAAACGATAAAGATAAAATCGAATTTATATTTAAAGATTATAAAAATAATATTGCAGGGATATTTAACGATAATGAAAACATAACCCGCTTAAAAAATATTCTAGATATTGTGGAATCGGGCTGTCCAATATTAATAACAAAGTTCGACGATATTAAGGAAACGGTGGATAAAACCGAAGGTATAGCTAATTTGACGGAAAAGGAACTCGATTATTTTATGGATTGTACCGTAAGTTTAATGCATCTGGGCAAAAATAAATTGTTTAAATCGTTTCATCTGGATTCTTTAAATGAAGATTATAGCGATTATGATATTAAGTTTTGCGAAAACGCCTCCATATTAATACGTAATATAATAAAAGCCGTTATTTCCAATGAAAAAATATATCGATAAATTATTAGGGATTGTTTAGTTTTCATCTTTTTTAATGCCGATTTTCGGCACCCTGAATATTCCCGAAGGACTTTGAACCGGAATTACGGTAACCTCTTTTCCGTTACGGACGTTAAAGACGTTTACCGAGTTGCCGAAGTAATCGGATGCGTAAATTAATTTACTATTTCCCGAAAAAGCCATAAACATTATTCTTTTTCCGGCTTTTATGTTTTTTATAACCTTTAAATCTTTTGCGTCTATAAGAGTTAAATAGTTATGGGCGGAACCGCTGTAATTAACGGCTATCGTTTTACGGTTAGGAGAAAATATTATAAAAATAGGGTATCCTGCGAGTTTTAACGAATTTATTTTCTTTTCGGTTTTTAAGTTAACTACGACTATCTTCTTTTCTCCTACGGCGGGAATATAAGCCCTATCGTTATATACGGAATAGATGCCGTAATGGGGTATCTGACCGGGAAAGCTTCCTTTTTTGCCGTAGTTTACTACGTGGTATCTTAAGGTTTTAAGATTTAATACCCCGAACTTTTGACCTATGAGGAAAGCCGCTATATAATCGTTGCCGGAAACAAGGGCGTCTATGGGAAACTTTCCTATATGGCTTATCTTTTTTATAACTTTAAAATTATTAAGATTAACTACCCATATCTGGTCTTTGTCCATAAGCTCGAATACTAAGTAATGTTTGTAGAACTCTACCCCTATGGTTCTCGAACCGGTATTTACCGTTTTTAATACTTTAAATTCTTTATTCAGGATTACGACGTTTTCGGGCTTATAATCCGCAACGGCTATAAGGTTTTTCGACAGGCAGAAATCCACGGTGTCCGACGATACCTTTTTTTGAAGTATAATCTTATCTGTTACCGGGTCTATTTTTGAAAGATAGCCGTTTCTGCTTATAGCGTAACCGTAAGTCTTTCCGAAATAGACTATGATATGAGTTCCGTTTCCTATACGCTTTATCTGCCCTTTCAATACGTTATGCGATATTACGCCGAGCGAACCCCCCGCCCTTTCTACGACGTAATATTTGGAGGCGGAAGCGGGATTGCCTAAAATAAAAACGGTAAAAATGAATATGGTAAGCAGCACTATATTAATTATTAAATTTTTAATTATGTTTCCACTTGAAACCATTTTATTTTCCCCCTCTATAATGCCTTAACATTCTTTATTTTTATTTATTACTTTAATTATATTGAAATTGCATTTTCAGTTCCCGTTCCTCCAGAA
The DNA here is from genome assembly GCA_021800745.1 of bacterium. The sequence goes on along the minus strand of JAJYYS010000001.1, from coordinate 6,750 downwards.
ATTCCTGTTTCCCGAATCTTTTATAAAAGCTATTAACGCTTTGACTTCGTTCCCGCTAAGATTAAACTTGGGCATCGCGTTATATTCGTATCCGAGCTTTTTGGAAAACTCTTGAGGATCTGCCAGCTGCTTTTTAATTCCGAAATCGTTAAGATGGGACGCAATGTAGGCAAAAGAAGGACCGATGGACTGAAGCGTAGGATTATGGCATCCCCAGCAGTAGGTAAAATAAACCTCTTCGCCTAACAGGGCGGCATCGTTCATTCTTTGGTAGTTTACGTAATTGTATTTGCCTATTACGTCATTAGCCGGTATTTTTTTTATTACTTTAAGGGAATTTACGCCGGCTACGGCAAGTTCGCCGTGGGTTCCGTAAAGGCTTATATACGCCAATTTTTCGTTGCCGGAAAACTGGGTGTGTATAACGTTGCCTTTATGCTTTATGACTAATTTCTTGGTATGAAAGTTATATTTGTTTATAAGCACGTCCGCATCCGAACTGTTATCGACCCATAAATATTTGGTATAAGGGTTTGTTTTAACGAAGAAACCGGGGCCTCCGGTAAAAACATTTTTTATAAACTTCCAGTCATACATTCTCCATACCGACACGTAAGGCGCATTTAAACTCGTAAGGGCGAAGTAAAATTTTCCCTTATGAAACCAGAACCCCACACCCGCCGGATGGGCTATCCCGTTTGAACTATGACGCCATACTATTTTTTTATCCTTAAGGCTGAAAACGTAGAGTTCTCCCCTATTAAACGAGCCTCCGACGGCGTATTCGTCCAAAGGATCTACGAAGAAATCCTGAAAGGGGACGGGGATTTTATAGTAAGACAGGTTAAACGTGTCGGTATTCAGTATGCCTATACAGGGCTTATGCATAAAGGAAAAGACGGCTTTGTTATTTCTGAATAATCCGTAAATTACGGATACCCTGTGATTTAACGGTATTATTTTTTTAGGCTCCAAGTTCTTCGAATTTAATACGACAATGGATTTGGGAAGCCAACAGGCGGCTAAGACGTATCTGCCTCCTTCGGAAAGGGAGATATTTCTTAAATAACGGCAGGCTCTTACTTTATAAACGAGCTTTCCTCTATAAAAGTCGTATTTGCCTATATAACCGGTATCGGAAGGAAGATATAAATACCTTCCGGAGGGGGAGTATTTTAGTCCTCCGTGAATATCTCCGAAATTAAACTTATCCAGTATCTTCGTTCCTTTCATTATCCAGACCTTACCGGTACCGCCCTCGACTACGGCTATGAGGTTTTTTACGTTTACGGGCTTAACGGCGGCACCCGCATTACATATATTTGCAAAAGAAACGGCAAATAATATTGAGATGATAATTTTAAAAGATCTCATGAGTTCCCTATTTTAGTAAATTATCTCTATTAATATAGCACGAGGGGTCTTCGGCAAAATAATCGTTATAAATGCCGTAAGCCCTTGTCCTCGAGCCTCCATTGCAGATATCGAGATATTTGCAGGAAGAACACCGCCCTTTTAAAAATCTTTTTCTGTCTTTAAGTTTTACGAACAAGGGGTCTTTCATATAAACTTCACATATATCGTCGCATTGAATATTGCCGGCGCTGTATTCGTAAAACGGGTCGGGCTTGATAAAACCGTTATAATCTATATTGATAAGCCTGACGCCCGCCTGATTACCACCCCAGCGGACTAATTTTTTATACAATTTATCTTTTAAATTCGGATGCCTGTTTCCGAATATGTCTAATAATACTACCGCTTCTTCTTCGCTGTTGCCGGTTACGACGTCCAATTTTTTTCCTTCTTCTATAAGTTTTATAGCCGTATTTATAATTTTTCTGGAAATTTCGGCATATCGTCCAGTGCTTAAATCATCGTAAGATGCGCCTCTGCCTGAATAAACGAGATGGGATATATATATCTTAGGAACTTTAAACTTTAATGCTAAATCGATAAAATAATCTAATTTATCGAAATTAAATTTGGTAAGGGAAAACCTTAATCCGGCTTTAACGTCGTTTTCCATGCATAAATTAACCGCATTAGCGGCTTTTTTAAACGAACCCGCAGCGCCCCTGAATTTATCGTGAGTTTCTTCGTCTCCGTCAAGGCTTATTCCCACGTAATCAAAATTTTCCTTGATCTCTTCGATATTGCTTTCGTTTATTAAAGTGCCGTTAGACGATAGGGACGTCATTATATTTTCTTTTTTTAAAGCATACGCTATATCGAATACGTCGCTTCTTAAAAGCGGTTCCCCGCCGGATAATATAACCGATTTTATCCCCAATTCCTTGAGGGAAGGTATAACCTTTAAGAGAGTGCCTTTAGGCAAACCGTTTTCGTTAAATTTACCTGAACGATTATAACAGTGTTGACAGGCTAAATTGCATTTTCCGGTAATATTCCATATCAATATTTTTGCATCGGGGACAGACGGCGAAATTTTTTCTGGAAAATCTTTGAGCGTTTTCTTAATAAGACCAGTAATTCTTAACATTTATAATCGCCTTCTTTTATATAAGAAATCTCCTCTCTTTTATTCGACCGGGGGGAGAGAGGAGATTTTTGGAACGACTTAGACATTTCTTTATTTTTCGTTGCAACCGTGAAAAGACCTGTTGCCGACGTTAAACTGCCCCGTAGGGGTTACCAGACCTTTTATAACTTTTACTTTTTTAAACGTCCTCGAATTATATATCACAAGCTCACCCTTGTTAGCCCATTCGCTTATCATTACATATTTACCGTTGCACGAAAATTCTGGATGAAGCGCAATAGGACCTTTTTCCGGAATAAGTATTTTTACGACTTTAAACGGCGGTTTTTTACTTATAACGTATATTTCGTCATGTTTCTTGCCGGCAAAAACGTTATCCGCCCAGACGTAAGGATAGCCCGGATAAGTTCTTTCGAACAAACTCGGTCCTGCGGTTTTAACAGTTTTTAAAACGCGCCAAGGTTTGCCTATCTCAAAAATGCTCATACCGTTGGCGAAGATATGCATCGTGGCGCATACCTCTCTTCCGTTTTTAAGATTCCAGCAGGCTCCGGGTCCGACATGAGCGCCTTTTCCCACAAACATTTTCGACGCTATTCTATCGGTTTTTAAATCTATAGCCGTTATAGTTCCCGTCGCCATTCCCGTAACAAGCAAATATCTGCCGGTTTTATCTATATACGCGTCATGGAGTATTTTACCGACACCTTTGATTTTGGCAATAATCGGAAACGGCGGTCTTGCTTTAATAATCCATACTTGCCCCGCATCCTTAAGCGCGATTGCGAAAACGCCGTATTTATGCGAATAGACGGTAGCCGCTACTCTGGATGTCACTTTTTTCCCAGTAGGACCGGTAACGTCATTAGTGCGAATTACCTTAAGCGGTTTTAAGGTCATGCCGGATACGATTACCGCCTGATACGGCAAATAACAACCGGTTAATACGTATCTGCCGTCATATGTGGGGTCAACGCCCCTCGAATCCAAACAAGTCTTCGCGGTTGCGACGACTTTTAAGTTATACATGTCTATCTTGTCGAGAACCCCGTTTCTTGCAATCGCATACCCGAATTCGCCGTTATGCGTATATTTAATCTCATGAGTGGCAAAACCAATAGGTATCTGCTTTATAATAGTCCAGTTATCCCCGTCTATAAATGCCCCTTTGGAAATGTTTTTCTCTACTACGAAAAATATGTTCCCAAGCCTGTTTTTATAAACCGGCTTATCGGGATATAATGAAGCCGGAACTATCGTCGTAACGGACGATTTAATTTGCTTCATACCCCATACCGGGGTTTTTCCGGGGGGGACCGTTTTAATAAAGCTGGCTATTAAAGCAATATCCTTGTTGCTCAATTTACCCTTCCACGAAGGCATTGCCGTTCCTTTAAAGCCGGTCTTTATAATACCGACAACCATCGAAAGTTTTGTAAAAGAAAGCGTCTCCGGCAAAAGAGCAGGTCCGATAATACCTGTCCTATTAGTGCCGTGACAGGACGCGCAATTATTTAAGAATAATTTTTTTGCCTTTTTTATTTGGGCATTGTTAAGGGGCTTTAAACCTCCCGCCCATTTTGCATCGTAAGTATTTGAGGCTTTGTAACAAAACGAATTAGTCAGGGTTAAATTTAAAAATAAACCGACCGCGGCTAAAGTTAAAATAAAAATAAATAAAAACTTTGTCTTCAACATCACTCGTTACCTCCTTATCAATATAAAATTAATAAATTAAATCAAAAATACATCTTTTTTTTCTTCTTCTAATATCTGCATATCTGTTTCAATAAAATCCTGTGCGAAATCGGCAACCTGCCGGTAAAATTTAAGCTCGGAGAACCTACCCAATTTATCTTTAACGTTTATTATGAACGTATGAAGATGTCTGTTTAAAAAATCGGTTTGCGCATTTAGGACGGAAGGTATTTTTTCTATATCTCCGTTTTCGATGCACTTTAAAAATAAATATGAAAGATATTGCATAAATTCAAACTCTGTGCCTATAAAATCCGGTAATTCCTGCGGGGGCAGATTTAACCCAAAATTCTTATAAAACCCCTTAAGTTCGAGTAAAAGATTAGAAATACCGGATTTCCCCTCCAGATATTCTCCTTCTCTTAAAGAACAGCCCTCTTTTTTGTAAATACTGTCGAAATACGACGTATAAATAACTTCGATATCGCCGCTAGAGGGAATATCGTCGAAAAATCCAAACCTTCCGTCTTTTTCTTTAAGAAATTTCAGCGGGCTGCCTAAGATAGTTTTATATATCTTGTCGTCCGGATAAGAAAATGCGCTCTGAAGGAAGCCGTAGGACATAAACCTGAAACCTGCTAAATCTTTTTGTTCTTTTAAATTTTTATCCATATCGGTAAACCTTAATATGTTTTAATTAATTTTTATCGGAAACCAGTACGATACCGATTTCTTCATAGCGCGCTCACGGTCGAATCCGTTCCATACGCCCAAAGCAGTATAATAAACCTTATCCCGCGCGAGCATTGCGCCGTTTCTATCGTTTAACGGTCTTGAAAATTCAACGTACCAGTAACCGTTTTTCCATTTAGCCGCTTGACGTAAAAACTTATCCGGCGAAATCGTAATAGTTCCCATCCCGCCCGAAAGTAAATTTTCGGCATAACCTTTTTTAAAATTTGCCCTCCAGTGCCATATATCGACTTCGTTTTTAAGACCGCTTCCCCCCATACATATAGGGGGAAGATAGCCTTTTACGGGGGAGAGAGGGAAAGCTACCGCCGCGCCGTCCACAAACTGATTCGGCGATTTTATTCTAAAAACGGGGTTAGCGTCGTTCCATTTTAACCGGAAATATAAAGAATCTTCGGCGTTTATTAATACAGGCGAAAGCCGCTTCGTATTTTCCGTCAGAATCCTTAAAGTACGCTCGAAATTAATATTATCCATCTGAGTCAATCACCCCTCCCCCCCCCCTTAATTAAGTTATATCTATAGTCTTTTATTTTTTTAGTATAATAATGTTCTATTTTTTAGTATGTGATAAAAATCACATTAAAATTTAATACTAAAAAATTCTTGACAAAGTCGGGGGGGGGGGGGGGGGAAAATTCAAAAAAATTAAATGGGAAAAAAATTTAAACACCTAGAGTTTATCCAGGCAATTATCAACCGAATGGCCGGCAACTCTTTCTTAATCAAAGGTTGGTCGGTAACGGTTCTTTCCCTTGTTACTGCATTCGTGCTAAATGATGGCGACCCTCGGTTGGTTCCTGTGGCTTACTTTCTTGTTCTGATGTTCTGGTTCCTTGATGCCTACTACCTAAAAATCGAAAAGAACTATCGGGAACTATACAAGGCTGTCTGCAAAACCGAGGAGAAGGCTATCGATTTCAACCTCGCTTCCAATGGCTACTCCAAAAAAGCGGGTAGCTATGGAGCCGTTCTATTCTCCACCACCCTGCTTTTGTTCTACGGGGCGTTGATTGTTTTTGTCGTCGTTGTTCATCTTATGACGGGAGTGTGTCATGGCACGTCGTGTATTTTTTAGTTTTGATTATGATCGGGACATTTGGCGGATTGGACAAATTCGAAATAGTGGTTTGACTAAACCGGACATTGAAACTGCTGGATTTGTTGATTCTGCATCCTGGGAATCCGTCAAACGTCAGACCGATGAAGCAATCGCACGATGGATAAATAATCAGCTTAATGGAACTTCAGTTACTGTAATTCTTATTGAGGTGGAAACGGTTCAAAACAGGTGGGTAAAGTATGAAATAGACCAAAGTATTTTGAGGGGGAACGGATTGCTTGGAATTTATATCCACAATGTTAAGAGCGCTTTAACTGGGCAAACCGATTATCAAGGTAAAAATCCTTTCGATGCTTTTGTGCTCACTTCAACCAATTTACCCCTCTCTCGCTATTACTACACGTATGACTGGGTTATGAATGACGGATACAACAATTTTCCTGCTTGAGGGGAACTTGCGGCTCAACGAGCAGGTAAATAATAAATCGTCCCTTTAATAATTCCCCTAAGAAACATCCTGAAACTCATTTAGATGGTTTTCTTCATTTCCGAGCGGCCTTAGCCACCAGTGGATCATTGAAATCTTTCAAATTTCACAACGCCGGGTCTGTCAAGTGATGGGTTTATCGAGAAATACATATCGGTATGAACTTCCGGGTCGTTCGGAGGAAGCGTCTTTGATAGCCCGAATGATCGAACTGGCAGTCTGTATGGACGCTATGGCTATCGTCGC